>RFHL01000381.1 GCA_003696875.1 Bacteroidota bacterium
CCCCCTGACACAGTTATTTGAACAGTCTCGAGCCGCGACAGCGCCAGCGGCTTTGCGCTGGCCTGGGACCTGGGACAGGCCGACCTGGAGCCGGGGAGCAGCCTGCAGATTACGGCGGTGGGCTATGACCATCAGGGCCTCCGGACCCGGCCGCGCCCGGCGGGCGAACCCATTGTCATGCTTGACAACAGCACGGCTATGTACTCAGGTCCCAGTCACGGGCGCTTGCGGGTCCAACCCAACCCGGCCGCGGACAGCATGATCCAGCTGTACCTGGAGGGATATGACGGCCGGCAGGTGGAGATCCGCCTGCTGGACCTACAAGGAAAGGTCTTGTATCGGGAGATCCGGCGGCTGGCCAGTGATTGCGAAAGTATTCGGCTGCGGCAGGGACTCCCGGCGGGCGTCTATCTGGTGGAAGTGCGCGTAGGCCAGGAACAATTGCAGGCCCGTATCCAGGTGAAATAGGGTGAAAATACCACACCTGAAGGGCAGGGGAAAAGCTCCATTCCAGCTGGAATGGAGCTTTGTGTATAAAAAACGCATAAAGAGAAAATAGCGAACCTGCTTGGCAAAATACTGTACCTCCCTTGCGGAGGGTAAGGATACCTTTATATCGACTTCCTTATATATAAAACCAAAACACTTCTATCCAATGAAAAAGATCTACGTACTTCTTGGACTTCTTGCCATGACCTCGGGTGCTTTTGCCCAGATCGGTCTCAGCTGGAGACAATTCCTACCTCTCGATTTTCAGACCAATCCCTACCAGCGGGAAACGGTCTATGCCCACAAAATCAGTGATGGAATTGTCACCTACGTCAACTCCCTGGAAGAACTCTGGGGCCTGGTGCCTGACTCGCTGACCTACGTCATCGATGGCTGGGGCAACCCCACCGCCCGCGATTTTTCCTCTGGCTCGGCGCAGACCATCAATATGCCAGCTCAGGATGCAGCGGACTACTACGGACAATACACCCTGATGGCGGGTGACATGGCGCTTTATGTACTATTCCGCGTTGAGGACAACGAAATTGATCCCGACAATGGTGACAAGCTGGAGCTGGCCTTTGCGCCCTATGCAGATGCTTACGATCCCGGGCGGACCATCTACCCCAACACCACGCACTCCCGTTTCAATGCGGACTCCAATGCCTACAACATGGGAGGTGGAATCTGGATCCCCTCTTCGGACTATGTAGAGATGGCCAAGTGGGGCAGCTGGACGGAGGCTGGTTCGTACAAGGTAGACCTGCCCCTTGCCTCTAATGACAGTCTCTTTGCGGGCTCGCCCATCTACACTCTGACTGGAGCCAATAGCGACACCCTGGGCGATGTTTCCTTTGCCTCGACCCACGAGCCGCTGCAGACCCTGTATGAGCCTGGTACGGGTGTGTATTACTATCTGGCGATTGTGCCCTGGAGCGTAATGTATGGCTTCAAGCTGGAGAATCCCGGCGATGCCATGACCGTCTGCCCCAAAGTCAACGACTTTGACAGCGACAATGCCACCTATCAGAACAACCAAGGCGCTACGGTAACCTTCAACTACGGCTACTGGTCCCAGACCGATAAGAACGATGTCTACTTTGCCATTCCCTTCTACGGTCCTCGCGTCGAGCTGGTGGAAGTCACCGCCAACACCTCCATCGGTGAGCAGCTGAATAGCGTCATCAAAGCCTTCTACGCCGCCGACCGCGTACACATCTCCCACAACCAGGGCGACATCGACGTCAACATCTTTGACCTGCGGGGTGCGCAGGTGCGGGCCCTCCGCAACGCCCCCACCACGCTTGATGTTTCTACGCTTGCCCCCGGCGTCTATATGGCCGACATCATCGATCAGGCCGGCAACCGGAGCATGCTCAAGTTCATGAAGCAGAACTAATGTCTCACGAATGAGCACATAGCTCTCTCTCGCATACCTACCTATTCGATGCCTGGTTGTTTGCGCGCTACGGATTTTCCTCTGTGCAAGCAGCCAGGCATTTACTATACTCACTATCAACGATTCCCTGTGATTTTGGCATTATGAAAAAGTACAGTCTCCGGGTATTGGGACTCCTGCTATGCTTGCTGCCGGTCTCAGTATTCAGCCAAATCGGGATCAGAGGTACGGTGACAGATGGTGAAGCCGGTACGCCCCTCGTCGGGGTGACCATCCGGGTACAAAACACCACCACCGGGGCTCTGACCCGCGACGACGGTACCTACTCCATTTCGGTACCAAACCAGGACGCCGTCCTGCTGTTCTCCTATGTGGGCTATGAAACCCAGGAGGTGCCCGTAGGCACCCAAACCGAGATCAACGTCAGTCTGACGGCCGTGGCCACCGTGCTCGATGAGGTGGTTGTCGTGGGTTATACGACCCAAAAGAAAGAAAACCTCACCGGAGCCATCTCCACCGTCTCTGCAGCCGACCTGGAAGAAGCCAACGCCACCTCGCTCACCCGCGCCCTGCAAGGGCGCACGGCCGGGGTCAACATCACCTCGACCTCCGGCGCCCCCGGCGCCGGCCTGAGCATCCGCATCCGCGGCGTGGGCTCGATCACCAACAACGCCCAACCCCTCGTCGTCATCGACGGGGTCATCGCCAGCACCGGGGCCCTGGCCAATATCAACCCTCAGGACATCGAGTCGGTCTCGGTCCTCAAGGATGCCGCCTCGGCGGCCATCTACGGGGCCCGGGGCTCCAACGGGGTCATCCTCGTCAAGACCCGTCAAGGGGCCAAGGACCGCTTTGAGGTGAGCTACAATGGCCTGGTAGGCTTCGCGACCCTGCCCATGCGCATGGACATCATGAATGCGCAGCAGTACCGTGACTTCTACGCCGAGACCTACCGCATCCACAACGAAACCTACCCCAACGACCAGCGGGTGTTGCCGCCGGTCTACACCGACTCGGCCTGGAACGCCAACGGCAATCCCGACACCGACTGGCAGAGCCTGATCAACGATGCGCCCGGCATTAAGCAGAACCACTTCCTGAGCTTCTCGGGCGGCAATCAGGCCTCGACCTATATGTTTTCCATGGGCTACACCGCCGAGGATGGCTATCTCAAGACCGTCAACCAGGAGCAATTCCTGATCCGCCTCAATAGTGAGCACCAGATCGGTAAGCGCATCCGGGTGGGCGAAAACCTCTCTTTTACCCTCAAAAACGGTCGTAACAACGGTGGTGGAGGCGTATGGCTGAATGCGGCGATTGCCTCGCCGCTGCTACCGGTCTACAACCCCGACGCCGAAAAGGGCTACCAGGGGCCGGACCCCAACCTAACCGGTCCCAACGACCGGACCAACCCCCTGGCCGAGCTGATGCTCAATGAAGATACCTTCTCGGAAAACGGCGTTTTTGGCCGGATCTACGCCGAGATCGACATCATCAAGGGCCTCACTTTCCGGACGGTCCTGGGGGGAAACTACTTCAACCGGCGCAACACCAACTGGTCCCCGCGCTACGAGCTGGGGCAGCGCTCCAATTTCACCGCTTCCCTCTCGGAGCAGGCCCGGCTTTCCCAGAAGTGGCAGTTTGACAAGATGCTGATCTACACCCGCAGCTTTGGCAACCACAGCGTGCAGGCCCTGGCCGGGCACTCGGCCGAGAAGGCCTACAGCACCACCATCAATGCCAATGCCCGCGACTTTCGCTGGGAGAGCCTGCGGAGCATTCCCGGCGGGAATCCCGAGTTCAACTCCGCCAGCCAGGGCATCGGCATCAAGACCAATGACTCCTACTTTGGGAGTGTGAGCTATGACTATGCGGGGAAATACCTCTTTACGGGGACCATCCGCCGGGATGGCTCGTCCTATTTTGGCCGCAACAATCGCTACGGTGTCTTCCCGGCCATGTCCCTGGGCTGGAAGATCAGCGACGACTTCTTCCAGGGCGAAAGCTTTGGCTGGATGGACGCGTTGAAGCTGCGTTTTGGGTACGGATTTAATGGTAATGAGCCCGGTGGTGCCTTTTTGTATGAAACCAATTTGAGTCTTTTCAATGAGTTTGTGTACCCTCTCGGGGTAAACGAGACGCCTGTGTTCGGGGTGGGACCTATGTACAGCTTTGGTTCACCTGATCTGCGTTGGGAGTCGGCTGAGATGATCAACTATGGGATCGACTTTGTGGGTCTCAACAACCGCTTGGAGTTCTATGCCGAGTATTACATCAAAAACCAGAACGACCTGATCACCCAACTGCCGTTGCAGTTGGTGTATGGCCTCTCCCGGGACGCCAACCCGCCCCTGGTCAACCTGGGCGACGTGCGCAACTCGGGTTTTGAGTTTAACCTCATCTGGAAAGACTACAGCCGGCCGCTCAAGTACCAGCTCTCGGCCAACCTGACCACGGTCAATAACGTGGTGGAGCGCATTCCCAACCCTGCCTTTAACGGTTTCAACGTGTCGATGGTGGGACACTCCATTGGTTCCTACTTTGGGTTTGTGGCCGACCGCATCCTGACCGAGGATGACTTTGCCAAAGACGCGGAAGGCCAGCTGATTCAGGACGCCGACGGGCGCTTCGTGCCGCTGGTACCTTTCCAGACGGACCTGATGGCGCCTGGAGACATCAAGTTTGTGGACCTCAACCGCGACGGTGTCGTCAATGCCGAGGACCAGACCATCATCGGGAAGGTGATTCCCGACCTGACCTTTGGCTTCAACGTCGACCTGCGGTACAAGCTCTTTGATCTGAATATGCTCTTACAGGGCGTGTACGGGGTAGACCTTTACAACCGCTACCGCAGCCGCGCCGCCCTGGCGTCGGGCAACAATGAAGGCAAGGACGAAAACCGCCTGCTGGAGGTGCTGAATTACTGGACGCCGGAGAATCCCACGACTGACCAGACCCGTCTGGGGCTGGGGGATTTCAACGACAACGACCGCTTCTCGACCTGGTGGCTGGAGGATGCTTCGTTTCTGCGGATGCGCAACGTGCAGCTGGGCGTGACCTTGCCCAATAGCCTGCTGGAGCGCTTCCAGATGAGCAACCTGCGGTTCTACGTCGGGGGCGAAAACCTGCTGACCTTCACCCGTTACACGGGCTATGACCCGGAGTTGGGCTCCACTGACCCCAATGCCAGCCTGGCCGACAACGGCAACTATCCCCTCCCCCGCCTGTACGTAGTCGGGCTTAACTTTTCATTCTAAACACCCATGACGGGACAAATCCATAAAACCATGCGTGAATTACGGATAATTCTGGCTGGCTTGATGCTGCTCGCACTGGGGTGTTCTGAAGACTTTCTGGAAGTCCAGAACTATAACCAGCTGTCCGAGTCCAGTTTTTACCAGACCGAACAAGATTTTGAGGATCTTCTGATCACATGCTATATGCCTATCGGGCATCTGAACCAGGGAGCAGCCATCAACCGGATCGGCTATGCCATTGATGACCGGGTGGTCCATGAGCAGTTTAACCTAAGTGCCTTACAGTACGATGCAACCAATGGTGACATTAATAATATTTATGCCGCCTTATATCGAGGACTGATGCGCTGTAACCTGTTTTTGGATAAATTTTCCGAGGAGATTGATGTGGATCCTGCCCGGCGGGTGAGCATGCTGGGAGAGGCCCATTTTTTACGAGGCATGTATCTCTTCTACATTGGTACCTATTTTGAGGTGGCCCCCTTGCTCACTGCTCCGGCGGAGGATCCTCGTAAAGGCTACCCCAACTCTACGCAGGAAGAGTTGTATGCCCAGGCAGCGAGTGATTTTCAGGTAGGGATCAGTAACCTTCCGGTAGTCTGGCCTGATGAGGACTTGGGTAGGGCTACCCAAGGCGCTGCCAAAGCCTTTTTGGGGCGGACCTACCTGTACGGAGCCAAGTTTAGCGAGGCCGCCGCTACCTTGAAAGAGCTCATTGATGATGGGACCTATAGCCTGAACATGCCTCAGGGTACCGATTCCCTGGATTACATCTGGTCCTACCTGGCCAATTTCACTTCTATTGATTTGCCCTACAACGGCCGGGTATACCGTTCGGAACACAACTCGGAGTCTATTTACGAGGTAAATTTTTCTACTTCCTATGATGAAGGGGCCCGCTCCAGCCAATATCTCATTTTGCGTCGTAGCACGGGAAGCCATATGACCTGGTACAATGGCTACTCCAACATCACCGGCGGTTATGGCAATCTTGCCATGGATGACGATGTGTTTCCGGATGAGTTTGAGAAACCGGCCAACCACCCCGCCGGTCTGAAGGTCGATCCGCGCTACTACGCCATCTACATCGATATAGGTGATACACTGGATTTTCGTCAGGATAACCCCCTGAGTCAGCAGGTATTCCGGATCAGTGATCTCAACTCCAGCCTGGGCACCCGCAAGGGCATGCGCAAGTATCTGTGGCCCTTTCACACCACCTATACCTGGCCCAATGCCCCTTTTCAGGATCCCAACAACGTGCGCCTGATGCGCTATGGAGATGTGCTGCTGATGTATGCCGAGGCTGCCTTCCGGGCTACAGGCAACAGCGGCGGGGAGCCTTTGGCTGCCCTCAACCAGGTGCGTGAGCGGGTGGGTATGCCGCCTATTGCAGCGCTCAGCCGGGATGCGATCATTCACGAGCGGGATATTGAGATGGCTTGTGAGCATTCCCGCTTCTGGGACATTGCCCGCTGGTACAAAGACGGTTGGCTGACCCTGGACGAAATCCAGGTCTGGATGCCCAACTACCAGCCCCGGCACACCGCCTTTCCGATCCCGCAGGGCGAGATCAACCGCCACTACGGGGTGCTGAAGCAAAACCCCAAATGGCTCTAAGTAACGCTCAAAAAATAAAGTCCGCTTTTGGCTTGATCCCTTGCC
>RFHL01000382.1 GCA_003696875.1 Bacteroidota bacterium
ACCGAGCTTGGCGGGCCAAGTGAGGCTTTTTCTGACGCCGTATGCGGGCAAGGGATCAAGCCAAAAGCGGACTTTATTTTTTGAGCGTTACTTAGCGCCCTGCCAAGCCTGAACCACATGCTTACCTTCTATTTCCTTCGACACGGCGAGACCGACTACAACCGGCGCGGCATCGTACAGGGCCGGGGCATCGATTCAGACCTCAACGACAAGGGGCGTGCCCAGGCCCAGGCCTTTTTCGAGCACTACAACCATCTGTCGTTTGACGAGGTATGGGGCAGCCTGCTCAAGCGCACCCACCAAACCCTCGCCCCCTGGCTGGCAACCGGTTACGAGCTACAAACCCACGCTGGCCTCGACGAGTTTAGCTGGGGCATCCACGAGGGCAAAAACCCCGACGAATTCCAGCGCCACGAGTTCCGCGACATGCTGCGCCGCTGGACCCTCGGCGAGCTCGACGTCCGCATTGAGGGTGGCGAATCTCCGTTCGACGCCTGGCATCGTGCCCGGCCTTTCTTCGAAGACCAGCTCGCCCGCCCCGGCGATCGCCGCCTGCTCGTCTGCTCCCACGGCCGGCAGCTACGCGTCATCCTCAGCAACCTCCTGGGCCAGGACATGCGCGACATGGAGCACTTCAAGCACCACAATACCGCCCTCACCATCCTGCATCTTCACGCCATCGGCGAGGGTGAGTTGGCGCTTCTCAACAGCACCGCCCACCTTGACACCCTGGAGCCCGCCTGAAGATGAGGGCGTGCCCCCCGTTGGTCCCACAAGATGGGACCCCCGGGGGTCAGGTGGCTCCGGACTCCGCTTCGCTCCGGTCCTCCGTCCCGCTCGCGGGACTCCGGACGCCTCCTTCGCCCCCTTCACGCCGCCGCTAGCCA
The DNA here is from genome assembly GCA_003696875.1 of Bacteroidota bacterium. Classification (GTDB taxonomy): domain Bacteria; phylum Bacteroidota; class Bacteroidia; order J057; family J057; genus RFHL01. The sequence goes on from RFHL01000382.1 coordinate 888, forward strand.
TCCCTACCCGATCCCCTTGCCCCAGTGTGGGCCCCTGACCGTTCCTTCCACTCCCTAGCTATGGACATCGCCCTCGTTTCCTACATCAACACCCGCCCCTTCCTCGACGGGCTGCAAGCCCACTTCACCGAGGAGGAGGCCCGCCTCCACCTCATGCCCCCGGCCGACTGCGCCCGCTATCTGGCCCAGGGGCGCTGCGACATCGCCCTGATCCCCGCCGGCGCCCTGCCGGCTTTCCGGGGGCAGGACATCCACCTCCTGCCCGACTATTGCATCGGCGCCAACGGACAGGTCGAGTCCGTCTTTATCTTCTCCCAGCGTCCCATCGAGCAGCTTGATACCCTGCGGCTGGACCCCCACTCCCGCAGTTCCAACGGGCTCGCCCGCATACTGCTGCAGCATCACTGGCGGCGCGACCTCGCGCTTATTCAACCCACCGAGCGGGATTTTGCCCACATCGCCGGTGCTACCGGCGCCGTCGTCATCGGCGACGAAGCCGTGCGCCTCTGGCTCAGCGGCCGCTACGCCTACGCCTACGACCTGGCCGAGGCCTGGCACGACTTCACGGGCCTGCCCTTTGCCTTTGCGGTCTGGGCCTACCGGCCCGGACAGCTGCGTCCCTCCCAGATCCAGGCCCTGGGGGCCGCCCTGGAGGCTGGCATCCAGCAGCCCCTCGACAGCGCCGCCCGCTGGGCCGGCTTCTACGACCTGCCGCCCGACTTCTCGCGGCGCTACCTCTCCGAGTGCATCGACTACCGCTTCGACGCCCCCAAGCACCGCGCCCTTGCCCGCTACATCCGGCTGCTGACCGCCCTGCCCGAACTCCCCACTTCTGTCCAGACTCAGAAGCGGACCGTATAGCTCCCCTGCCCTGAGTCCCCAGGATTTTTGACCAGCAGGAGCCGCTTTTATCCGTATCTTGCCGCCGATCTCATCTCTCGGGAACAGCCCATCTGACCTGGTGGACCCTCCCCTTACCGCTCGACTCCTCGCTTCTGACCCATGGACAAGCAAGCGCATTACGCCAAGGAATCCCTCAAACTCTTCCTCAAGTTCGGCATCCGGAGCGTGACCATCGGGCAGATCACCTCCCAGCTCAACGTCTCCAGCAAGACCCTCTACCAGCTCTTTGGTGACAAGCCCGGACTGGTGCGGGCCTGCTTTGCCCTCTATTCCCGCAACAGCCACGAGGATTTCCAGCGCCACGAAGCCGAGGCGACCAATGTCGCCGATCTGCTGATCCGTTTTTACCAGCAGATGGTCCAGAGCCTGTCCCATATCAGCCCGGCCTTCTTCGAAGACCTGGCCGGATTTTTCCCCGAAATCTATGATCAGGAAGAAGCCTACGGGATCCACCACGCCCGGGGCATCCTGGAGCGGGGCGTGACCGAGGGGATTTTTGTGCCGGGCATCGACACAGACCTCTGTGCCGAGACCCTCACCCTGCTGCTACGGGCCATGTTTGAAAAGGAAGCCTATCTGCACCAGCCCAGTGCCCGTCTGCTCGCCAATGTGCTGTGGCCCTACGTGCGGGGGCTATGCACACCGCAGGGACTGGCCGAGTTTCGACGTTTCCGGCGGCGGGCCCTCTCGGTTGACATTGACCAAGGATAGGTAAACTTTGGCTAACTTTTTGTTACCAAATCCCGGAAATTGCCTTTAACTTTGCAGCAATGGCCGCCACCTGTCCACGAACGGCACTTTTCTTTATACCGACACGGCCCCGGCGGCCGTTATGACTGCGTCATGCCGACGATCCTCTTTCCCACCGACTTTTCCAAGGTTGCCCAGCGCGCGCTGGAATACATCATTCCCATCGCCGCTCAGCTCCAGGCCAAGGTTCGCCTGCTGCACGTCTGCAACCTCCCTGCCTCATATACGGAAGCTCCCTCATACGTCCTGGACGAAGAGATGGCGGTCGTAGAAGCCGAAGCCCGGGCGCGTATGTGCGACCTGCAACGGCGCCTGCGCAGCAGCTACCCCGAGCTCACCTTCTGCACCAGGATCGTGCGGGGCAGCACGGTTCGGACCATCGTAGAGGAGGCCCACGAGGCCGACTGGATCATGATGGGTACACGGGGCGCCGGCTGGTGGCGGCAGCTTTTCGGCGGTAGCATCGCCTCCCGCGTCGTCGCCCAGGCCCCCTGCCCGGTGCTCTCCATTCCTGCACGAGATACCTTCCACGGCATTCACCACATCATCTTTGCCAGCAACTACGAACCGGGGGACCTGCAAGCCCTGCGCAGCATTTCCGACCTGGCCAAGGTCTTCGATGCCGAGATCGAAGTGGTCCATATTTCCACCGCGGGAGAGGACCCCAATCCGGAGCAGTTTCAGGCCTTTTGTGCCCGCATCGAGCAAACCATCGCCTACCCCAGGCTCAGCTTCCGGGTGTATCCACACAAAAACGTACAGCAAGCCCTCAGCAAGCTCGTCTCTCATCCCAAGGTAGAGATTCTCGCTATGTGCCCGCAGCGCCGCAGCGGCCTGGACCGCCTGCTGCACCGCAGCCAAACCCGCGCCATGGCCCAGCATTGCGAAAAAGCCATTCTCGCCCTGCCCACACAGATGAACTAATCCCAGGCTGCCTCGCCAGCCGCCGCCCGCCTTCCTCCCCGAAGGCGGGCGCTTGCGTTCAGGTGCCTCTGTGTCCCGTTCACTCCCCCTCGGGCCAGGCTCAATCCGTTTGGCTTGGGGCGCAGGCGAACAGGGCCGACCTTTGGCACGAAGAACAATACCAAACCCTCATACCCCTATGAAAACCTTCTTCTCCCTCAGCCCCCTCCTCATCATGCTGCTGGTCGCCATGAGCAGCAGCGGCTGTGACCAGCTCAACATCTGCGAAAACGGCCGGGGATCCACCCTGGAAGAAAGCCTGGATATGGCCAGCTTCTCCGGCATCGACCTCCGCACCAATGCCAATGTCTACCTCATCGCCGGCGACAGCCAGTCGGTTTCGGTGCAGGCCCAGGAAAACGTCTTCGAGGCCCTGGACTTTGAAGTCGTAGACAGCGTGCTGGTGATCGATCTCAACAAGTGCTTCTACAGCTATGACATGGATGTGTACCTCACCCTCGACCAGCCCCTGAGCAGCGTCGAGGTGTCCGGCTCGGGCGATGTTTTCACCCTCGAAAAAGTAGACGTCGCCAGCCTCCTTAGCCTGGAAGTCAGCGGCTCCGGTGAGATCAGCCTGGAGGCTGACGCCGATCAGATCGAAAACCGAATCTCCGGTTCGGGTGGGATGAACCTGAGCGGCAGCGCCAACAGCATTGAGACCCGTCTTTCCAGTTCTGGCAGCCTTGATGGCTATAGCATGACGACCCAAGACCAAAAAGTCATGGTAACGGGCTCTGGCAAGGCCAAGGTCCATGTAGAGGGCGGCACCCTGGACGTGACTATTTCCGGTTCCGGGACCGTCTACTACCGGGGCACCCCCGGCAGCGTCAATACCAGCGTCACAGGCTCGGGCCGCCTGGTGGACGACAATTGAGACCGCTGCGCTGCGAGAAGCGAGACCGCCATGCTGCGAGAAACGAGACCGCTGCGCTGCGAGACCGTTTCAGCCCCCGCCTGTGGCGGGGGCTTTTGTTTATTCGGGCCGGGTCAGCAGGCCCAGGCCGCGCATCCAGGCCAGGGCGGTCTCCCGCCAGGCCTCCACACTGCCCTTCCCCTCCCCAAAGGCGAAGCCGTGGCCGCCCTTTTCGTAGATATGCAGGGCAGCGGGCACCCCTGCCTGCCGCAAGGCCAAATAAAAGCGTACACTGTTTTCGGGCACGACGCCCCCGTCATCGTCGGCATGAATGAGCAGAGTCGGCGGCGTCTCGGCCGTCACCATCCGCTCGTTGGAAAAGGTACGCACCTGCTCCGGGCTGGGACTGTCTCCGATCAGGTTGCGACGGGAGCCCATATGGGCGATGGTGGTGTCCATCGAGATCACCGGATACATGAGAATCATAAAGTCGGGGCGGCAGCTCTCCTGCTCCACCGGATCACCCGCCGCCGGATCCCCGGCGTCGAAGTGGGTCCCTGCCGTGGAGGCGAGGTGGCCACCCGCCGAGAAACCCATGATGCCCACCCGGGCCGGGTCCAGCCCCCACTCCTCAGCCCGGCTGCGCACCAGGCGCAGCGCCCGCTGCGCATCGGCCAGCGCGACCTGATCCTTACAAGGCGGCTCGGTTTCCCGCGGCAGGCGGTAGCGCAGCACAAAGGCGGCCACGCCCTGAGTATTGAACCAGCGGGCCATCTCGGTCCCCTCCCAGTCCCAGGCCTGCACCGAGTAGCCCCCGCCGGGACAGATCACCACCCCCGTACCCGTATGCCGGTAATTTACCGGCAGATAGACATCGATCAGGGGAGTCCCCACCGAAGCTACCTTGCGGCCGCGGCCGCCATTGAGCGGCTCAATCACCGTCTCATGCGCCGGGGCACAACTGGGCGGGCCGTCTGCCCACAGGGGGACCAGTTCCTGATCGACCTGCGCCAGCAGGGCCGGCCCTGCCAGCAGGACCCAGAGAAGAATTAGGTATCTTGGCATCTTCTGTGACTCTATAGAGTAGTTCATGTGAAAAGGGATTAGGCTTGTGATCCCCTAAGGTAAGGGATCTCGCCCAACCACGCATCCTGATTTCGGTCTGATCCAGGAGGGCGTGCCCCTGCTTCCGGCCATGGGGCCGGCCGCAGGGTCGGGTGGTTCCGGGCTGCGGTCGCTCGCTTCGCTCCCGACTCCCCCTTCACCCCCCTCACGCCGCCTCTGTCCCTGCGCACCTTATTCCCCGCTTTTTCTGTGTCACCTTTTCCCTGCCTATGCCCGCTTCTCCCCCTCTCCGCTGGCTCTGCGGCCTCCTCTGCCTGAGCCTCCTGCCCCTCCAGGGGCAGACACCGCTAGACCTGAGCAGCCTCGCTGCCTTTGCCGATCCCGGCCCCAACTGGCAACTCGCCGGGGCTGTCCGGTCCCACCCGGACCAAAAACACCAGCTCGATACCGAGCCTGGTACCGGTATTCTCGTCAACCGGCCCACCGAGGCCGCCCGCGCCAACCTCTTCACCCGTTTCGAGCATCGCGACCTGGACCTGAGCCTGTCCTTTATGATGCCCCAGGGCTCCAATTCCGGCATCTACCTGATGGGACGCTACGAAGTCCAGCTATTCGACAGCTGGGGCCGGTCCCATCCCGGCTTCGGGGACTGTGGTGGCATCTACCAGCGCTGGGATCCCGATCGGTCCGAGGGGGCCCGCGGCTATGAAGGTTTGCCTCCCCGGCTCAATGCCTGCCGGGCACCGGGCCTCTGGCAGCAGTTGGAGATCTCCTTTCGGGCCCCGCGTTTTGATGCCAGCGGCCGCAAGATTGAAAACGCCCGCTTTTTGCGCGTGGTCCTCAACGGCGTCGTCCTCCACGAAAACGTGGAAGTAACTGGTCCCACCCGCGCGGCGGCCTTCACCGATGAGGCCCCCCAGGGGCCCCTCATGCTCCAGGGGGACCACGGCCCCGTGGCCATCCGCGACTTGCGATACACTGCCTACGAAGACGGGCAGGCCCGCTTGAGCCCTCTGGACTACACCGTCTATCAGTGCCGGGCGCTCAACATGCCCCCATTGTCCGAGCTGAAAGTGCTCAGAAGCGGCACCACTGACCTCCTGAGCCAGGAGATTGCCGAAGAAGGCGGTAGCTTCGTCATCGACTTTCGCGGGCAGATCGAGCTGCCCCGCAGTGGGACATACACGTTCACGGCCGACGTACACCGAGACCTGACCCTCTGGAT
>RFHL01000383.1 GCA_003696875.1 Bacteroidota bacterium
CTGGTCCAGCTCCATCTCCAGCACGACCTGGGTGTGCGCCGGGTTAGGATACACGCGGGCCATCTGGATGCCCTGCAGCGGGCTCAGGCTGCTGATAGGCGAACTCACAAAGACCGAATCCGTCACGGTACAACCGTTTACATCCTCGACGGTCACCACATAGGTCCCAAAGAGCAGGTCGCTCAGGGTATCGCCGGTAGCACCGGTGCTCCAGTCATAGCTATACCCGCCGATGCCGCCAAAGGCGGTGGCCACGATCTGGCCATCGGCATTGCTGGGGCCACTGGCGTCAGTGACCGCAAAGGTGACGCCCAGGGAGTCAGGCTGGTTGATGGTGAAGGGTTTTGTTTTTACGCAGCCCAGAGAGTCGGTGACAGTCAGCACGTAGTCACCGGCCGGGAGCAGGTCGGCGATCTGTCCGGTCTGAACCGGATCGCTGTTCCAGCTGTAGGCATAGGGCGGCAGGCCGCCCGTGGCCAGGCCAATGGCCGTTCCATTGGCGTCGCCATAGCAAAGGGCATCAGTGGTGGCATCGAGGCTGGCGGTAAGGGTAGCCGGCGCGTCGACCTGGAAGGAAGCGCTGCTGGCGCAGCCGAGGGTGTCCGTGACCGTCAGGTTATAGGTGCCGGCGGGCAAATTGTCCAGCATAGCGGTCGTATCGCCGCTGGACCAGGCGTAGCTATATGCGCCAGTTCCCCCACTCACGGCAGGCATGATCTGGCCACCGTCATCCTCAGCGCAGCCACTCCAGCTGATCGCGGCCGTGGTGTCGATCACAGGCGGCGACCCGGCATTGGGGACATTGACCTGGATGTCGACGCTACAGCCATTGGAATCGGTGACCGTCGCCAGGTAAAGGCTGGCAGCCAGGCCAGAGACCGTAGCCGTGGTGTCGCCAGTATCCCAGAGGTAGGAAAAGGGAGCTACCCCACTAGTGGGGGTGATGGTGGCACTGCCGTCGCTGCCGCCGCAGCTGGCGGGACTGGTGGTCACGCTGGCCGTAACCCCACCCAGGACCTCAAGGGTATAGTAATCAAAGGCCGTGTCAACAAATGTGAACGGACTACCAAAAAGTGTCACGTAATAGGTGGCCACGATGTCCACATCATAACTACCGGCTGTAGTGGGTGTACCCGACACCAGCACACAGCCTGAAGAGCCACCGGGAAAGGTACAGTTGGGCTGGGCACAGGCATAGGAGATGCCAGCCGGGACCCCCAGGATGCCATTGATCACCACCGAGTCAAAGGGGACGGTAACCGGAAAAGGGCTCGAGATGAAGGTATCTACTGGCACCACCACGGTGATGGTGGTCTCGTAAGGGGTGCCTACACAGCCAGCAGGAATGGTGGCCGGGTAGGTACCCGGCGTGGTGTAAGCGGGATCGGGCGTACAGATCTGGGCTTGCAAGCCGGGGAGGCTGCTGGCCCAGCCGAGGGCCAGGAGGAGGACCCAACTTAAAAGAGAAAATTTGGGCATAGGAAGGAAGATTGTTGCGGGTGGAAAGGAAAAAGAAAGAGGTGGCTTGTCAGAAAAGACCGTCAGGGCCCCGGGGTGTTGCCTGCGGGTGCGCCGCAGCCGGAGAATGAAGGATCTGTCGGGAGCCGGACAATGAATGTGAGCGAAAAGGCGTTATTTGCTCGCAGCATGATTACTGCTTCCTCAACACTGAAC
>RFHL01000384.1 GCA_003696875.1 Bacteroidota bacterium
CACTCAAAGTCATCATAGAAATTGGCGATGGGGTCTATGCCTTCACAGGGATCGGTCGTCGCCGCGCCTTGGGTGATGTTGTCGAAGTAGAAGGTCTGCGTGGTCGCCACGCCGGGATCGAAGAGCAGGTTGATGGCGTCAAAGTCAGTGATGCCATTGAAGTTGACGAAGTCAAAGACCAGATCGGTCCAAACCTGGGTCTCGGTCAGGGTCTGCTCGATCGCCTTGATGCCCTGGGTGGGGCTGGAGAGCTGCATGGTCACCTTTTGGGTACCGGCCGGGGCCCATACCTGCATGTTCAGCTGGCTAAACTCGGAGAGGTCCAGCGGAGTCGGCAGGGGCGCGGTCAGGGTGCTGAAAGCGGAGCTGCCTTTGACGTACTGCCCCACAAAGTCGCTGGTATTCACGCCACTGGCATCGGGATTGGCGATGCGGGCAAAGGTGCCGTGTACAGCCGGATCGTTGTTGAAGGGGGCCCAGCTCAGGAGCTGCGGCTCAAAGTCCTCAATGATGTTACCTTGTGGCGTCTCTTCCCGTCGGATATCATCGATGTAATACACATCGCCGGAGTCAGCCAGCACGCCCGCATTAAAGAAGATGGAGATTTGCTTGTGATCGGCGGTCGCCTGATCGCTGAAGTCGGCCTTGTACTCTACCCACCGCAGGGTGTCGGTCACTTGCAAAAAGATCTCTCGGGGGGCGGAAACCCCGCCTTCGAGTTTGAAGAGGATCTGCCCGGACTTGGGCGCCCAGATTTTGGCAGCAATGGTGTTTTGGGTGCTCAGATCCAGCGCATCGTAGTAGCGAATGCCCAGGGCCGACCACTCGTCCAGCGGATCGGGATAGCGACCTACTGTCGAGGAGGTGTTGATGCCGCTGGCATCGGGATTGGGCACGGCTTCGAGCCGGTCCCAGCCGCCCGTGTAACTGGCGTTGCGCTGGCACTCAAAGTCGTCGATGATGTCCGGATCGGGTGTGGTGCCAGCGCAGGGGCCGGCGGGACCTGCGGTCAGGTTGTCAAAGAGGTAGGTCTCGGAGCTGGCCGTCACGCCGTAGTCAAAGAACAGGATGATCTTGGTCAGGCTGTCGTTGCCGGCGGCGGCGCTGAAGTCGAAGGTGTACTCCTGCCAGACGTTGGCATTGGCTATGAAGCGGCTGCCTTCGATCGCACCCTGGGAGCCTTCGAGCTTCAGGATGAAACGCGACCGGATGGGCGAGTAGATCTGGATGCTGAACTGGTTGTTAACCGAGAGGTCGAGCGGCGTGCTCACTTCGGCAATAAACAGGCTGAAGGCGTGCTGGTCCGACTTGGTGTAAGAGCCCACGCTGTCGCTGCTGTTCACAAAGTTGGGGTCGGGATTGGCAAAAACCCCGCCGTAGGTACCATCGGCGGCGTTCCAGTTGAGGGACGCCCCGTTTTCGAAGTCTTCATAGACTACCTGGGCCCGCAGGGGCAGGGCCAGGACCAGAAGACTGAGGAGAGAGAGCAAATGTGTTCGCATACGTGAAGAGGGTTAAGGAAAGATGAAGGAAATGAGCCGGGACCCCGGACAGGATCCCAGATGATCAGGACATAAGATTCGGGTTAAGGGGTGCGAAGGAGCTTTTGCCAGATATGGCGACCAGCGGTTTCCAGGCGAAGGAAGTAGAGTCCCGGGGCGAGCTGGTCCAGCTCCATCTGGCGTTCCTGCGGGCCGGCCGTAGCCTGGCCTATCTGGGCAGGGAGCACCGCTTTGCCTTGCCCGTCGTAGAGATCAAGGCGAAAAGGCCCAGCCTGTGGTTGATCCCATTGGACCCACACCTGCGCCTGAGCCGGATGCGGATAGACCGTCAGCGGCAGGGGCAAGGCGGCGGCTTCCAGCCCCACCCGGCTGGTATCGGGTACAAAGCCAGCCGCGGTCAGGGCATCGTCAATCTCGGGATTGGCCATGAAGAGGTCCCAGAGCAGGCCGCTGCGGTAGTTTTCCAGCATCACGATGATGGGCCCCTGGTCGATGGCCAGATAGCTCCGGGCATACCAGGCCTCATTGTCGTTGTAGGCATCGTAGAAGCCCATCGGCCCCCAGAGCCGGTGCCCCCGCTCGCGGTAGAAGTGCTTGAGCGCTGCCAGCGAAGCCTCGGGGGTGTAAGGCATGGACCCCAGGGCGGCGGTGGGGGCGATGGTGCCATTGTCGCGGTCATTGCTGCCCGCCTCGTGGGCCAGGTAGCCCACCAGCGGATCATCGCTGGCGGTCAGGCCCCAGCTCGTGGCGCTGTAGCCGGCGTGGCCCAGCGGATTTTCGATGCACCACTGCCGGTTGATGAGGGTGTGGTGGTAGTTCCGTTCGAAATAATTGGCGTAGGCGTCGCGCTTGTAGCGGGGGTCGAAGCCCAGGTAGGAGTAGTGGGCAAAGAAGAGCGGCCCACCGTAAGGGCTCCCCAGGGTGAGCGGCCAGCCATAGTAGCTATTCCCATTGAGGAAATTACTCCCGCCAGCCCAGCCATTGGCGTAGAGCGAGGCCGGCACGGGATGGGTGGGCGATGCCAGCGCCAGCAGATAGGTGATGTGCCCTTCATTGAACCCGCGCAGGGGGAAGTTCATCTGCCAGCCAAAGTTGGGGGACCAGTGCCAGTAGAGCACCTGCTGGGTGAGTTTCCTGTACCAGTTCCAGTTGACGCCCTCCCAGAGGGTCGTGAGGCGGTCGCGAAGCTCGGTCTCTACGCTGTCTGCCCCATCGAAATAGGTGCGGGCTGCCAGCAGCCCTTGGACCAGAAAGGCGGTTTCTACCAGATCGCCGCCATCATCAAAGTCAGAGAAAGGAATGGTGGCCCCGGTGCTGCCATTCATCCAGTGGGGCCATGCGCCATAATAGCGATCGGCCTGAGCCAGAAAATCAGTGATTTTCAGCATGCGGGCAGTTCCCTGGGCCCGGCTGATATAGCCGCGCTCCATCCCTACCAGCAGGGCCATGATCCCGAATCCCGAGCCGCCGGTCGTCACGGTTTGCAGGCTCGTATTTCGCTCGCGAGCGAGACCAGAGATGGGGTGGGCAAAGTTCCAGAAGTACCGAAAGGTGTAGGCCTGCACCATGTCGATCAGCTCTTCGTCGCTGAAGGGCCGCACCGTGGCCCCCACCGGCCCGGCTGGGGCCGATTCGCCATCGCCAAAGTTCACCGCCGTGAGGCGGTATTGCAGGTCTTGTTGAAGGCCCCACTCCCGGACAAAGTCTTGATAAGAGGTGTCGAGGGGGGAGAGAAATTTGCGGAGGAAAAAGGTCTGTCCGCTGTCGCGGGAGACATAGAGCTTGTAGCCGCTGTGGTAGGGTTCCAGATTGGGGGACCAACTGAGCTCGACATGGGAGTCGTAGCCTTGGGCCTGAAAATTGGCCGGACTGGCCATCGGATCGCCGGCCGAGGCCGTGTTGATGGTCCTTACGGCATCAATCAGCAGGGTGTGGGCCTGATTATCCGCGCTGTCCTGTCCAAAGATGATGGCCTTGATTTGGTTGAATTGAATGCCAGTTTGGTCGTTGGGGTCATCGAAAAAGGTGCTCAGCGGCACCCGTATCTCCGTCCATTGCCCAGCCGGAATATCGGCGCTGAAATCCGCCAGGGGATAGGAACGCGACTTGGTGGTGCCGGGCGCGCCTTCCATATAGACCTTGGGCAGCAGCCGGCGGTCCAGGCCCTCGGCACTGTACACCCAAAAGGAGAGGATGTCGCTCGTCGTGATGTTTTGGAAGCCCCAACCGGGGGCGATCACCAAGGCGGCCCAGTCGCCGCCGGGGCGGGAGGTCCAGCTCAGCCGTAGGCTGTTTTCGCCTTGATAAGCCGGTTGGTCCGCTTCTACAGGAAACTTGTCTCCACTGGGCCCCGCCTGGGCCAGGCTGCTCGGGGCGGTAGGAAACGCCAGGCCGGTATCATAGTACCGGGGATCGGAACTGTCGAGGAAAAAAGTGGCCTGAGCGGTGAGCTGCCCAGACAGGGCCCAGCAGGCCCCCAACAAGAGGTAAAGAAAGCGCATAGTGTAGTAGTAGGTCCGTTCTGAACAACTTCCAACGTCGTACTTCTTGACGCCCAAGTCAAATAACTGGCCTCACTATCCCTACGCCAGGGGATAGAAAGGACCTCACCATTACTACGCCATGACTCATTTTCTTATTGATAACCAGTGGATTGAAATCGGATTGTTGGGTCAATATTTCATCAATGCCTCGATGAGGTTGTCATCGTTTTGGAGGTCCATTTTTTTTCGAAGGCGGTATCTCTTGTTCTCCACCCCCCGAATGGAAATATTCAGCATGGGGGCTATTTCCTTGGAGGAAAGGTTTAGCCTGAGGTAGGCGGCTAGCCGGAGGTCGCCGGGAGTCAACTCGGGGTAGTCGGCCTTCAGCCGCTTGAAGAACTGGTCGTGCACCTGCCGAAAATGTTCCTCAAAGGTGACCCAATCCTGTTCGCTGGCCATGTGCTGCCGGATGATGTCCTGCAGGCGACGGTAGGCCTGATGGGGAAAGGCGTCACCGGCGGACTTGCGGGCGCGTACCAGCTCATGCTTGAGCTGGAGGAGGATTTCATTTTTGCGTAGCAGGCTCATGGTGGAGCGGGCCAGCTCTTCGTTTTTGCGGGAGATATCCTTTTGTAATTGCTCATTGCGATTGGCCATGCGTTGCCGGTTCAGCTCCCGAGCCTTCTCAATTTCCAGGCGCCGCTGGTGTCGCCGCAGGCGCCAGCGGTGGTAGCGAATGGCCAGCCACCCCAGCCCCAGCAAAAGGCAGGCATAGATCAGGTAGGCCCATCCCTGCCGGTACCAGGGGGCGGCCAGCCGGAAAGATAGCTGGGCTAGCGCTGGTCCCAGCGAACTCTGCACCTCGAAGGTGTAAGGCCCAGGGGGCAGATTGGTGTATTCCTTGTAGGGGGTGCGCTCCCAGTCGGACCAGCGGGGACTGAAACCTAGGAGCCGGTGGCGGTAGCGTACGGGGCGGGTGTAGGCGGGTAAGGCAAATTCAAACCGAAGGTTGCGCTGTGAAGCTGAGAGGGCCAGGGGTGTTTGTCGCTGCGTGGCTGGAAAGGCAAGCAGGCTCGTTTGCTGAGACTCACCGAGAC
>RFHL01000385.1 GCA_003696875.1 Bacteroidota bacterium
CGGATGTGGCCAAGCGCAGGCGCTCGGCGATGTCGGCGATCTGGCGTTGGCTCTCTACGCTCTCGGTGATGTCCATCGTAATGCCCCCGACTCCCTTGACAATGCCTTTGCTGTCAAAGATGGGGAAACGGATATGCTGATAGTGCGCCTGTCCCGAAGCCCGCATGACATCCTCGTAGAAAGTCATGGATTGTTGTGACTCAATCACCTGCGCTTCCCACTCCATATGTCTGGTCGCCCACGGGTCCGGTGTCAGCTGGGCCAGGGTCCGGCCCAGCATCTCCTCTGCTCGGCGGCCAAAGTGCTCGGCCATGCGGGCATTGACCTGGGTAAAGCGGCCCTCGCGGTCCTTGGCAAAAACCTGTACCGGGGCATTTCCGAGCAGGCGCACCAGAAGCTCCTTGGAGTCAAAGAGTTCCTGCTCACTCTGCTTGACCTCGGTCAGGTCTCGTGAGAAGATGGTACATCCGATCACCTCGCTTCCATCGCGGATGGGGGTCAGGCTGAGGCCGAAATAGACCGTTTCGCTGCCGAAAACATCCTCCTGAATTTCGGAGTGAGTCTGGCCGGAGAGCGCTCCGGCAATCAGGCTCTCCCAGGCGGCTCTTCGCTCAGGCGGCAAATAATCCAGCACGCAATTCCCGGCCTGGATAGTGACCCCATAGCGAGCCATAATCCGGTCGGCATAGGCCTGATTAAAGGTAAGCAGCCGGTATTCGGGATCTACTGAAAGGATGATGTCATCCGTGTTATTGATCAGGGCAGAAAGATTGGCACCAGATTGCCGCAATTGCTCCTCGGCCTGCCGGCGCTCCGTGATGTCACGGCCAAATACACTCACCCCTTGCACCACCTCTTCGGCATCAAGGACCGGTTGCAGGACAAATTCATAGTGGGTAAGCTTTCCTTTGATCTCGAAGCTGTTCTCTACCCGGATGCTTTCTCCCCTCAGCGCCTGCCGGTAGGCTTTCCGCCAGAAAGCCTTAACTGCTCTGGGCTTGGCATCGTGTGGCAGTACATCATTGGGCTCTACTTCAATCCCGAGCCATTGTTCGAGCATATCAGCATAGGCCGAGTTGAAGTTGCGAAGCCGCAGGTTCCGGTCGACGGCCCAGATGAGGTCGGACGTACTTTCCAGAACGGCCTGGAGTTGGATCCGCTGCCGGCTGATTTCTTCGCGATGCCGCACCGATTCGGTAACATCGCTCTGGATTCCCAGAAACTGGGTTACCTCCCCCTGCTCATTGAGCATGGGCGTGACCTCAATCCGGCTCCAGAAGGGCCGGCCGTCCTTTCGATAGTTGAGGATCTCGCAGCTGGCGGGTTCCCGGTTCCGCAGGCGTTGGTTGATATAGGCCCGGGTAGCGGGATCGGTACCGGGACCCTGGAGCACTTCCCCGGGGGTACGCCCCCGGACCTCTTCGAGGCTAAAGCCAGTGAGATTGCTGAAGGCCTCATTGGCCCATTCGATGCGGCCCCTGGCATCGGCGATCATCACGCCATTGTGGGTGTGGCTGGCGACCAGGGACAGTTTCTCAATCAGGGCCTCGGAGGCCTTGAGGGCCGTGATATCCTGGATAGAACCGTATACCCGGTAGGTGTGTCCCTCCAGCCGGACGGCATGTCCGGTGGTATGTAACCAGAGGGTTTGTCCCGCCTCGTTGGTGCCCTGCACACGCAGGTCAAATGAGCGGCCGTCTTCCCGGGCCGCCTCAAGGGCCTGCGACAGGTGAGTCCGTGCTTCTGGCACCAGCCGGTTTAGCAGCGTTTCCAGGTGCAGGTCGCCCCCAGTCTCTATGCCCAGGATCTGAGAAAAGGCCTCGGTACAGATAAAATGATTGCTATAGATGTCCCACTCCCAGCCGGCGATCTTCAGGGTGGATTCGGTTTGCTGGAGCAGGTGGTGCTGCCGGTTGAAGTCGGTCACATCTCGGCAGCTCGCTACCCGGAATCGCCGGCCCTCGAGGTCCACCAGGCGGCGGGAACTCATTACCCAGTCAAGTAGTTGGCCCGACTTGTGTTGCCTACGGCAGATGATCTGAGCGGGCGTTCCGGTCTCCAGGACCGCTTTGTGATGGGCCTGAGATGAGGCCATCTCCTCGGGTGGTACGGTTAGATAAAAGGGCTTGCCACCCAGCTCTTCTTGGGTGTAGCCGACCAGATTGAAGTAAGCCTGATTGCCCTGTATGACCTCACCCTCTTCATTCAAAATAACCGTTGCGGTATCCCCTTCCTCAAATACCGATTGCAGCATGGCCTCGTGTAGCTTGAGCTTGAGGTCGGCCTCCCGTTGTCGGGTCACATCCTGCAGGCTGAGGGTAAGCCGTAGCGGTACCCCTGTCTCATCCATAACCGGGATGATGTGCAGATCCAACCACATATCCTCGCCCGCTACGGTTTCGAGCTTCCACTCCCGGCGCACGACCTCTCCATGGAAACCCAGACGGGTGACCTTCAGCAAGTCTGGGATAGCGGAAGGTGGGAAGAAGTCCAGAATCGTCTCTTTGGCTTCTGCCTCCCGGTCACTTAGGTGGTGCAGGATGCGGGCACCGGCGGGATTGATTTGCTCCAGGGCCAGCGCCTTGTCCACCAGCAAAAAGCCCTGAGAGGTGTGCTCAAGGATGTTGCGGTTTTTCTCCTCCGATATTTGCAGCTTGAGTTGGCTGCGTTTCAGCGATTCATGAGCCTCTGAGAGGGCTTTATGGGCGGCGTTGAGTTCTTGATTGGTCAGCTCCAGCTCTTCAATAGAGGCCTGTAGTTCTTCATTGGCATTGTGCAGGCGCTCGTTGAGGGATTGTAACTCCTCGTTGGATACTTCCAACTCTTCGACAAGGATTTCCTGATTGGCCTCGGCATGCTGGGCCCACTCCAGCAAGTGGTTTACTTGGCCACCTCCCGGGTGGTCTATGTTGGTGCCGGGTACTTCGGGGAGATCCTCTGGATGAAAGTACTCGAAGAACAAATAATACCCGCCATCTGCGGGGACGCCCAGGCCTTCTTCGCGCACAGGTCCGAGAACTAAGCGACAATACCAGCTCTCCGTATGGTCTTCGAGGTAGCAAATGCGACTCTTGAGGGGCTGGGTGGTGTCGCGAAATACCTCTTCCTGCTGGATCTTGAAGAGGAGAGTCCGCATTTGAGGTAAGAGCGCCGGGTGGCAATTCTGCAGAATATCCCGAGACATATTCCCATCCTGAAAGGCAAGAAAGGGGGCTATGCCCTCACTCAGAGAGATGATTTTGCCTTCTTCGGTAATGATCGCATACGGATAACTCTGGGCCCAGGCCAGAAAAAGCGTCTGTTCCGGAAGTTTGGGCATCGGTCTGGCTATCTCGGGTAGAGGGAGTTCTTCCAGGTTGGCTTCGGGATGCTTGCGGTAGCAACAATCTCCCAAGTCGCTCCGCCGAAACAGGCGGTTCAGGCAGGCGGGTTTTTGCGCTTGCCCCCATACCAGATACCCCAGGGTATCCAGGGCCGCTGAGATCATATTGAGCACCTGCTCCTGCCCAGAAGGATCCTGCGGGAAGGTCGCATCTGCGTACACCACCATGTCCATATTCAGGAAAGGTGGGTGGGAAAAGGCATTGTGCCGTGAGAACAGTAGCATGCCCCTCAGGCGCCGCAGGTACTCTTCCTGCTTGACCGCACCTGGTGCATAGGGCTGTCGCAAGACCCGGCTCCATTCTTCTGAGGAAAGCATCCGCTCTTGGCGGACCGATTGCACGAGCAGTGGGTCTGGATGGGTAACAAAGATCTTGACATCCAGGTCCACAGCAATTTTTTGCAGGCAATGATCCACCAACATCGCCAGCGTATAGGCGTCCTCTACCCGCTCACAGCCCGAGAACCAGATCCGCAACTGACTCTTTTGAGGCTTGCTGGCTAGGATCCGGGTCAGCAACTGTGCGATCCGATCGTACTTGTTTTCATGGTCAAAAAAGGTGGCAGCGCTTAAACCTTCGATCAGGGTAGCTAGCTCCTCCTGTTCTCGGGAAATCAATTCCAGGTAGGCGTGGAGGTGCTTGCTGCCGGTCGCCCGCATCCGCTCGGAAATCATCGAAATCCCATGCGGATAGTGGGCCAGGGATCTCGTCGTTTCCTGGCCATGCTGTAGGACCAGGATGAGCTTCTTCATGACCTCCACGACAGAGGTATCCTCCTGGCCCATGAAAAATGCGCCGGTGAGCATGAGTTTCAGGGCGTGGCCAATCGACTCTGGCGGTAGGGACAAGCACTCGATCCC
Source organism: Bacteroidota bacterium (assembly GCA_003696875.1). GTDB lineage: Bacteria > Bacteroidota > Bacteroidia > J057 > J057 > RFHL01. The sequence continues at coordinate 4,244 of RFHL01000385.1, forward strand.
CGCATCCATGACGGCTGAGGGCATACTCGAAAACCGGGCGGTATTGAGGTCCTGCGTCAGGATGGTGCCGCCTTGATCCGCAATGGCCTGGCATCCGGCCAGGCCGTCCCGTCCGGTGCCAGAGAGGACAATCCCAATTGCGTGGTCGCCATAGGTGGTGGCCAGAGAGGTGAACAAAACATCTGCCGAGGGGCTCGGCATCAGCGGGTTTTCCGGGACCTCCAGAATCAGCCTGTTTCCACTCACGGCGACATGCTTTCCAGGCGGGGCGATGTAGATATGGCCAGCCAGTAGAGGCATCTGATGCTGAACGGTCTCTACTTCAAGGGTGGTCATCCGCTTCAGGAGGTCTGTAAGGCGGCTGGCATTTTGGGAGTGCAGATGCTGGGCGACCACAATCGCCAGGCCCGATAGGTCGTCGGGGATTTGCCCTACTAACTGAGAGATGGCTTCAAGCCCACCGGCAGAAGCGGCAACCCCCGCTACATATAGCCTGCCATTCTCCACAGTGCTTGGACTCGTCATGGATTCCAGGTGAGAGGCGTTCACTCGTTATAGTTGTAGGGTAATGGATTTGCATACTGGCCCCAGGGACAGCTTAGTCATCCAAGTTACAGAGATGCGCCTCCTTTTCTTGTGCGAAAAGCGGGATAATATTACGTTTGGTGGCTGGATATTTTATAGAAAAGTATGTTTGGGGGGGCGCTATTGGCTGCCCTGATGGCTAGGAAAGGGCGATGTTGGGATGGAGACATTCGACAAAAATCCCGGAAACCTGTTGCTCAACGCACAGGGTTCCGGGATGATTTCTTGCTTTGAAAAGAAGATGAGCCACCAGGCTCATCCGAGGGACTTACTTCTTACCGAAGAGCCCGCCCAGCATGCCGCCGATATCGTCCAGGGCGCTGCCATCGCCATCTTGGTCCAGGAAGGAATTGAGCATGCTGAGGGCAGCACCGCCCTGGCTCTGCTGCGCCGCCACCTGCCGCTCCTGCATCAGGATCGAGGCCAGGCTGCCAGCATCAAGTCCCTGGCTACGCTGCTGCCGGCCCAGCATCCCCATGATCAGGGGTGCGAGGTTCTGCAGGAGCTGGATCACTTGGGTAGTATTCAGCCCGCTCATCTGGCTTACCCCTTGGGCAACCTGCGGCTGATTGCTGCCCAACACATGGCGGAGGATACCGGCACCGGGACCATTGTCCGTACTGCCCAGAAAGCCTTGCAGGTCGTCGAGGATGCTCCCGTCGTGGTCGCGGGCGAGCGCATTGCTGAGCGCCTGAGCCCCCTGATCCTGGGTGGCATTGCGGGCCATGGCGCCCATCAACATGGGGAGCGCGGCGGAGATGGCCGATTGGGTACTTTGCGGATCAGCACCGATCTGCTGGCTGAGGGCCTGCAGAGCAGGACCGGAAAGCTGGCTGGAGAGTTCGTTGAGTAGGGACATAGGATTTACGTTGTGGGTGAAAAAGTCTTCAATTGTGTGAGGGAAAGAGGGGGCCTGAGTCCGGCGCCCATGTATCAGACGGCTTGCGGTGGTTTAGGTCACGTCGGATCGGCCTGCACCAGGAGATCTACCAGTCGCCATACGTCTTCGAAGGAGTTGTAGAACGGGGTGGGCGCTACGCGGATGACGTTGGGCTCTCGCCAGTCGCAGATTACGCCGTGCCGGCTCAGGTAGTCAAAGAGCCGCTTGCCGTCGGGTCCGGTCAGCAGGGACAGCTGACACCCCCGCTCGGCGGGGGATTCGGGCGTGATAACGCTCAGGTTGAGGTGGGCCGCGCGCTCCTGCAGCAGGTGCCGCAGGTAGCCCGTCAGTTTCTCGGACTTGGCCCGGAGGGCGGGCATGCCCACCTCGTCAAACATCGCCAGCGAGGCCCGCAGGGCGGCCATGAGGAGTACCGGCGCATTGCTCAGCTGCCAGCCCTCCACAGTAGGGATCGCCCGAAAGTCGGGTCCCATCTCAAAGCGGGTCGCCTTGTCGTGACCCCACCAGCCGGCAAGACGCGGCAGGTCGGTGTTGGTGGCGTGACGCGCGTGGATAAAGGCTCCGGCGACCCCACCGGGGCCGCTGTTGAGGTATTTGTAGGTGCACCAGGCGGCAAAGTCGACGTTCCAGTCGTGGAGGTGCAGCGGCACATTGCCCACGGCGTGGGCGAGATCCCAACCGACCACGCAGCCTTGCGCCTGGGCCAGGCGGGTGATTTCAGCAATATCAAACAGCTGCCCGGTGTAGTAGTTCACCCCTCCCATCAACACCAGGGCGATGTCGGAACCGTGCTGGGCCAGGACGGTCGCGATGTCTTCGGTTTCCAGGCAGTGTGCCCCCGGCCGGGGCGTCAGCTTCAGCAGTCCCTCGGTGGGATCATAGCCGTGCCAGGCGAGTTGGGAACTGACGGCATAGATGTCGGAAGGAAAGGCATCAGCTTCGATCAGGATCTTGTAGCGGGTCGGGCTCGGGCGGTAAAAGGTCGCCATCAGCAAGTGAAGGTTCACTGTGAGACCATTCATCACGATGGTCTCATCTGGCTGGCCCCCCACCATACGAGCCATGGGCTTGGTCAGAAACTCATGGTAGCTCAGCCAGGGGTGGCGCGCCTGGGTGTGCCCTTCCACGCCCAGGGCCGCCCAGTCGTCCAATTCGTCGAGCACATATTGCCGGGTCTGCCGGGGCTGCAAGCCCAGGGAGTTGCCGCAAAGGTAGAGGTAGGGCTCGCCCGAGGGGCGCTCGGGAAAAAGAAACTGCTCGCGGTAAGGCCGCAGGGGATCCTGCTGGTCGGCTGCGCGGGCATAGCTCAGGCTGGTTTCGAATAAACTCATAGGGGGCAGGCATCGGGTCCCATTGCCGGGATACGGCCCCATAAATTATGGGAAAATCCCCCACAGGCCAAAAGCACGAGGGATTTTCCTGACAGAGCACTAGTTGCGATCAAAAAGGCGCTTCCAGCGGC
>RFHL01000386.1 GCA_003696875.1 Bacteroidota bacterium
CGGCCAGATCGCCCAGCAGGCGCTGCCTTTCTGCCTGACCAAGCGGGAATTCATAGGTCCAGATTTCGGTGGTGGCGTGGTGGGTCGGCCCTTCATGGGCGGGCACATCGCTGCGGGCGGTCCAGAGGGACTTGTAAAAGGCCGGATCCCGCACCCAGGGCTTCAGGATGCGATGGTTGAAATCGTAGCCATTCATCTCCGCCCAGACCAGCATCCAGTCTACACGATCAGCGACCGCCCAGCCGGCGGTGTCGATGGCCAGCAGTTTTTGCTGGAGGGCTTTGAATGCGGGCCAGCGCCGGGCAAAGGTCTCGGCCGTGTAGTCCGGCGCCCCGTCCTTGCGGGGCGGGGTTTCGAAGGCGCGCCATTCGCGAAAGAGCTCGACGAGGGCCTGAGGATTCTGGGCAGTGGGAGGGGAAGAAGGGTCTTCAGTTCTTTGACAACTTGCCCATAGCAGGGCAACAAGTAGGGCCAGGAAGGGGAAATAGCGATTCATGAAGCCGGATTAGGGACGAGGGCGTATCTGGAAGGATGCCGTGGTGGATGGGAGCAAGATAGGGGTTAGGGTTCGGAAAAAATCGACCGTCTTTTGGGGAGGGAAGCCCATGGCCTTTGGCCCTCCTTCATATTTCCACAAACTCCTCGGTTCTCGGAGCTCTCGACCGCACATATCTCTGCTTTGCCCCCTCTACCGATGAAAACTATCGCCAATAAACTGTAGCCCCTGCCCGATCCAGGTGCGCCAGTAGGTCCAGTTGTGGGCCCCGTCCCGGATGCGGTACTCATGGGGAACCTCCCGCTGCCGCCAGAGGATGTGGAGCTGGCTGTTGCCGGCGTAGAGGAAATCGTCATCGCCACAGTCGATATACCAGCGTACCTGGCGCAGGGTCTCCACCGGGAGGTCCTGCGCCAGCCCATAGACCATGTTTTGCCGCCAGTGATCGGTGAGGCGGGCCTCTCCTGCCAGTCCCTCACCAAAGATGGTGGCCCAGGTACGGGCATAGCGGGCATCATCCAGCTGGGCAAAGTCCTCCGGCAGGTATACCGCAGCGCTGAAGGCCGCACAGGCGGCAAAGAGGTCGGGATGCTTCATGGCGAGCACCAGCGAACCGTGTCCCCCCATGGAGAGACCCGAGATGCCCCGAAATTCTTTCTTGGCCCGGGTTCGGTAGCTGGCGTCGATGTGGGGGATCAATTCCTGAATGAACATATCCTCCCAACGGGTCTGGCCGTCGTGCGTATTGATGTACCAGGTCACCTTGGCGTCCGGCATGACCACGATCATGGGGGGCAGTTCGCGGGCCGCAATGCCGCGGTCCAGGGTGGCGTTGACTTCACCAAACTGCACCCAGGCCGTTTCGTCATCGGAGTAGCCGTGCAGCAGGTACACGGCCGGGTAGCGGCGACTGCTCTGCTCATAGTCGGGAGGCAGATAGATCGAAAAATGGACATCCTCGCCAAGGATGTCGCTCTCGAGCGCGAGGCCCTCGCGTACCGAACCCGTAGCGACAGGCGTACCAGTCCAGCCGGGCTGGGCCGGCATGAGAAGAGGAAAACCAAAAAGGAGGAGCAGGAGTCGTTGCATGGAAATTCATTTGATGGTGAATGCCGCCCCGTGGCGGGGGTAAGCAAGATACTGCTGGCGCCTGGAAAACGGCAAGCGGCGGCTCCCGATGGGGAGCCGCCGCCAACACGTATGTGGGGTCCCGGCCTTACTTGGCCGGCTCATCGCGTAGCATGCGCCGGATGATCTTCCCGACGTTGGACTTGGGCAGTTCATCGCGGAACGCCACATGTTTGGGCACCTTGTAGTTGGTGAGGTTTTCGCGACAGTAGGCGATCACCGATTCCTTGGTGAGCGCAGGATCCTTCTTGACGATGAAGGCCTTGACGGCCTCGGTCGACTTGGGATCAGGGACGCCGATGACGGCCACTTCCAGGACGCCCGGGTGATGGGCAATCACGTCTTCTACCTCGTTGGGGAAGACGTTGAAGCCCGATACGAGGATCATATCCTTTTTGCGGTCCACGATGCGGAAAAAGCCGTCAGGCTCCATGATGCCAATATCTCCCGTCCGGAACCAGCCCCCCGGATGGAAGACACGGTCATTTTCTTCGGGGCGCTGCCAGTAGCCCTGCATCACCTGCGGCCCCTTGGCGCAGATTTCGCCCCGCTCCCCGGCGGGGCGCGCCTTGCCCTCGTCGTCCATGATGGCGAGGTCGGTGCCCGGCACCGGCAACCCGATGGTGCCGATGCGGTCGGTGCCGTCGATGGGATTGACCGCAAGGACCGGTGAGGTCTCCGACAAGCCATAGCCCTCCAGAATGGGCACCCCGGTCAGAGCCTTCCACTTATCATTGACCGCCTGCTGTACGGCCATCCCCCCGCCGACGGCGAGCTTCAGGCTGGAAAAGTCTACCTCCTTGAAGGCCTCCTGGTTCAGCAAGCCGTTGAAGAGGGTATTCACACCGGTGATCAGGGTGAAGGGATATTTTTTCAAGTCCTTGATAAAGGCGGGCATATCCCGCGGATTGGTAATCAAGACGCTGCGGGCCCCGTAGTGGACCATGGTCAGGCAATTGACCGTGAAGGCAAAGATGTGGTAGAGGGGCAGAGCCGTGATGACGGTCTCCTGCCGGGTTTGCAGTTCGCCACCCAGCCACTCAGCGATCATGAGCATGTTGGCCAGCACATTGCCCTGGGTGAGGGTCGCCCCTTTGGACACGCCCGTGGTGCCTCCGGTGTACTGCAAAAAGCCCACATCTTCCTGATTGATCTCAGGCGGTGTGAAGGTCTGCCCGGCGCCCTTCTTCAGCGCCGTTTTGAAGGGGATGGCCCTAGGCAGGCTGAAGGCAGGCTCCATCTTGCGGATGTATTTCACCACAAAGTTGACGATGGTCCCCTTCAGGCCCCCGAGCATGTCGCCGATTCGGGTTACAATCACATGCTCAATCTGGGTCTCGGGCAGGATTTTTTCCAGCTTGTCGGCAAAATTGGCCAGGATGACAATGGCCTTGGCGCCCGAGTCCTTGAACTGATGGGCCATCTCCCGGGCGGTGTAGAGCGGGTTGGTATTGACGATCACGAGACCGGCGCGCAGCGCCCCGAAGACAGCCACCGGATACTGCAGCAGGTTGGGCATCTGGAGCGCGATGCGGTCACCCTTTTTCATCCCCAGACTTTGCAGGTACGCGGCAAAATCCCGCGACAGGCGATCGACCTCGGCGTAGGTCAGGGTTTTGTCCATGTTGACATAGGCGGGGGCATCACCGTATTTCTTGAAATTGGTCTCAATCATCTCGGTGACCGAGCGATAGGCGGTGAGGTCGATGTCGTGCTTGACGCCTTTGGGATAAGATGCGTGCCAGGGACGGGGTTCCATAATATGAAGGTTTGCGAGTGGTAGGGGCAAAATGAAGCGGAGAGGCCCTTGCGGCCGCCGGTACATATGAACCCCCTAAAATACGCAGGATTCCCCCAAAAAAGCCAATCTTACCGGCGGTGCAGGGCCGGCAGGCTGATTCCTACCGTAGCCCCCAGCAGGTAGCCCGTGATAACATCCGACGGAAAATGTTTTCCAGCCCGTACCCGCATCCAGGCCACCGAGGCCGGGATCACGGCGGCAAGCACCCAAACCACCGGCCGGGCCGGGGAGTCCGGAAAAAGGTCGTGATACACCCGGGCGGAAAAGAAGCACATGGCAGCCGTCATGGAGCTATGACCCGAGGGAAAAGAAAAGCGCGCATCGCGCGCGCCCTGCGCCTCGGCCAGGCCCGGATAGCCCGGCCCGGCGGGCAGATAGGTAAAGGGACGACGACGGCGCACCGCCCATTTACCGAGGCCGGTGAGGCCATAGGTGATCAGCCCGGTCTCGGCCCACATGGTCGCAATGGCCGGAAATTCTTCCCGGCTGCGCGGATGCAGCAACGCCAGCAGCGGGGGCGCGGCCATGCTGCCATAGAGAAAGGCATCGCTGGTACGGGCCACCGACGGTGACCAGTTGTCGGTGGCAAGCCGGTCCAGCCGCCAGACGTCGGCCGGGTCCAACTGCCCCAGCTCGGCTGGGGTCAGGGGAGATACCTGCCGCATGAGGCCTTCGGAGCCGAAGGCCAGCACCACGCCCCCGCCCGTGAGGGCGGCGGTGCGGCCCAGTTGTAGCCGATAGGTCTGAGCCTGCAGGACCGGACTCAGGCTGAGTAGTAGTAGCAGTAAAGGCAACAGGCGCATGTGGATGAAATGAGTCATGACAATGAGACAACCGTGAGCCGTGTCTCGCCTCGCGGTTTTCGGCCTACTTTCCTGACTAATACTCCATAAACTCCCACGCACTGCGGTAGGCCCCGACCTCTTCAGCATATTGCAAAAAATCCCGGTAAAACGGATGCTCGCCCAGGGTGGCACTGTCGCCCACCACCACGAGTTTGAAGCGGGCCCGGGTCAGGGCCACATTCATCCGGCGGGTATCGCCCAGAAAGCCGATTTCGCCCTTGCGGTTGGAGCGGGTAAGAGAAATGTAGATCACATCGCGCTCCTGTCCCTGAAAGCCATCGACGGTATTGACGGCGATATAGCGGGTAAAAGTCTGCAACATGGGACTGTTGCGGAGCTGATCGCGCAGGATGCGCACCTGATATTTGTAGGGGGCAATGATGCCCACCTGAAAATCGCGCTCCAGAAGGCTGGGGTGCGCCTTCTCAAGGTGGCTGAAGAGCAGCGCCAGGTGGCGCAGCAGCAGTTGGGCCTCCTCGGGATTGCCTGTACTCAGGGTCTCGGGATGCTTGGTCTCGTCAAAGCCGCAGCCGGCAGTATCCACAAACTCCAGGGGAGCGATCTCCGGGCCCAGGCGGTGGTCCTGCACCGAGGCGTCGGCGCGCAGGTCGCCGGCATAGAACTGCTCAGCCGAAAACTGCATGATCTGCTGATGCATGCGATATTGCTGGTTAAGCATTACGCCGGGCGTCACCTGCCCGATGTCGATGACCTA
>RFHL01000387.1 GCA_003696875.1 Bacteroidota bacterium
GCGACATCGCCGCCATCGTGCCCAATCCCCGGCATGTGGCCATGGCCGCCGCCCACTCCTTCCAGTTGGCCAAGGAAACCTGGCTGGGTGGCTCACCCCGCGGCGTTTTTACCTACTCCTTGCTCGAGACCCTCAACAAAGCCGTAGGGCCGCTGACCTACAACGACCTCATGCGGCAGGTTCAGCTGCTGGTTTCCCGGCGCACCTTTGAGCAAAACCCGCAGATTCACGCGCCGCATTTGGAGGACCTGGACCGAAACTTCCTCGGCGGCGCGACCACGCGCCGCAAAAACTATTATACCCTCTCCTACGACCGGGACAGTGGCTGGACCCTGGATGCCGGGGCGGTGCACGGACTCGTGGCCGGAGCCCCCGGCCAGGATACCCTCCTCTCCGTCTTCGCCGAGGATGCCTCCGAAGCCGAACTACAGGACCTCGACATGGCGCTGGGCCAGGTACGCATCACCTCCGTTGAGCCCGAACGCGCGCTCGTAGAGGCGCAGGGAGGCCTCTTCCTCGACCACAACACCATGTATCGGGCGCGCCTCTTCTCCATGGCGGTCGAGCCGCTCAAGGTTCACATCAAGGCCGCCGAAGACCACACCCGCAACCTGGTGCGCATCGCCGCCGGCAACAACACCCTGGCCGGCCTCTTTCTGGCCTTGCAGGACCAGCCTGCCGGTGCCGACTTCAAGGTCATCGCCAATACCGAAAAAAACTGGTTCCAGATCGTCCGCGGGGCCGATGAGGATGACATGGCCCTCGTCGAACAGGTGGCTGGCTTCACCGAAGCCTCGGCCAACAAGGTGATCGACCAGCTCGTGCACATCGCGCAGTGGACCCGTACCCTCAAGCTCGAAAACCCCAGCAGCAGCCTCTTCTCCCAGGCCATCCGTATTGAGATCTATCCGCAGGCCCAGAACCGCCCGCTCGTCCCCGACGGAGACGGCATCGCCTTCCGCTACAAAAACCAGGATGGAGATGCCGGCTTGCCCCGCTTTCGGGTCAAGCTCGTCAACAACAGTGGCCAACGCCTCTACTGCTCCCTCCTGTACCTCTCCTCCACCTTCGCCGCCAATCCCGGCATGCTCGCCAATATGGGCCTGTGGCTGGAGCCCGGACAGGAGCAGTGGGTGCGCGATGGGGCCGCCCTGCGCGCCAAGGTATCCGATGCCGCCTATGCCCTCGGGCATCGCGAAGTTACAGAGACCCTCAAGGTCATCTTCTCCAACCGCGATTTCAATCCCAACGTCTTCAAGCAGGACGAGCTCAACCAGCCGCGTACCCGATCGGCCGCAGAGCCCCGGACCCAGACCCGCTCCCTCATGTTTGATGAGGCCGGCGCTACCGGCCAGGCTGACTGGAACGCCAACAGCGTGGCCTTGCGCGTCATTCGGGAAGATTGAAGCCGCAAACTTGCATCCGTATAGAGAAAATCATATATTCGTTCATAGTAATTTGTCTCGCTTTTTTGAGCTATGCTATGAACCGAAATCCGAGCTTATGCGCCGCTGAGCTCGAAACCTTCATCATCGAATCTGTGCAGAGCTGCCAGGGAGCAGAAGGCTGGGCCAATCTGGCCCGGGTCGGCACAGAACTTCGGGCCCGCGGCGTCAATTATGGCAAACTTCGGCGGTTTTTCGCCGACTACGACCACCTTGTCGAGCTACGGCTCGACATGAACATTGATCCGCCTGTCGCCTACGTGCGGCTCCGGCAGGAACAGTAGACCGCATAAGCTGGAGCCACTGGAGCCAGATGTTTTTTTTGTACCCTCGTACGGTGCACCCCCGCAGTCAGGGTTTCGGCCTTGCTCGGGGGACCTTTTGTGAGGGGGCGTGTCTCCCCGGCAGGCATACGCCTTGCCGGGGAGCCGGCCTATTCCGGGCTCCACTTCGTTCCGGTCCCGCGCTGCGCTTGGGACTTCCCCTGCATAGGCCTCACGCCGCCGCAGGCCCTCGCTACTGATTCAGTTCCCGGGCCAGATTGGCCCGGGCGGCGTCTTCCCATTCGGCCCGGGCCCGGGCCGTGAAGTAGATGTGCGGCCGCTGGAGAAAGGCCTCCAGCACCTGCCGGCGGCCCCGCCGGTAGAGTGAGCCAGGCACATGTCGGTATTCGCGGCGGATTGCCGCCGCATAGGCATCATATGCCTCCGCCGGGCGGGCCAGCACCGCGAGGTCCATGTCCAGGAAAGCCAGTTCGTCGGGGTCTCCCGTCAGGGGCTCATGCCGGGCCGTGGCCCGGATGACCGTTTCTACCCATTGCCGGCGCTCAGCCGGCCAGCCCCAGCTTTGCAGGGCTGCCGCCGCCTCGGCGGCGCTGCGGGCTTCATTGTCCCGCTGCCAGGGATCGTAGATCACATCGTGCCACCAGATGACCGCCTGTACCCGACCTGCGTCCCGCCAGGGGCGCGCCGCCGCCAGATCCAGCAGGTCGATGAGGTGCTGATAGGTGTGGTAGTGCCGGTGCGCCTCGCCATAGCGGGTGCAAAGATTTGTCCAGGCCACCGCCCCCACGACCGGAGGCACCTCTTGGGCGGCAAAAGTCGCCCAGGCTGCTTCTAAGGCTGGCGGTACAGACATCATAGGCTGGTAATGGGCCAGTCAGGCATCAGTTGCCTGAGCGGTCGTGGCTTAGAAATAGCTTAATTTCGCCTCTCGCCCCTCCTGAACGTAGTGAAGTCCCGCTTGCGGGATCGCCTCTCGCCTCTCAATATCTCTTTACGGTACCTCTACCACATTGAGGATTTGCTCGACAATGTCCTCAGAGGTAACATTCTCTGCCTCTGCCTCAAAGGTCAGGCCGATGCGGTGGCGCAGTACATCCTCGCTGATCGCCCGGATGTCCTCGGGGATCACGTAGCCGCGATGCTTGATGAAGGCGTAGGCCTTGGCGGCGAGGGCCAGAGCGATGGAGGCCCGGGGTGAGCCACCGTAGTTGATGAGCGGCTTGAGCTTATCCAGCTTGTGTTGCTCCGGATGGCGGGTCGCAAAGACGATATCGAGGATATACTGTTCGATTTTTTCGTCCATATACACCTCTCGCACCGCCATGCGCGCCTCCTGAATATCATTCAGGCTCACCACCGGCCGGATTTCTACCTTGCCAGGATTTACCTGCTGCCGGATAATCTGCCGCTCCTGTTCCTGATTGGGATAGGTGATCACCGCTTTGAGCATAAAGCGGTCCACCTGCGCCTCGGGCAGGGGGTAGGTTCCTTCCTGCTCCAGCGGGTTTTGCGTGGCCAGCACCAAGAAAGGACGCTCCAGGGGGAAGGTCGTCTCGCCGATGGTCACCTGCCGTTCCTGCATCGCCTCCAGCAGGGCGCTCTGCACCTTGGCCGGCGAGCGGTTGATCTCGTCGGCGAGGACAAAGTTGGCAAAGATGGGGCCCTTCTTGACCAGAAACTCCATAGTCTTCTGGTTGTAGATCATGGTCCCCACCACATCGGCCGGGAGCAGGTCCGGCGTGAACTGGATCCGGCTGAACTTGGCATCCACGGCCGTAGCCAGGGACTTGATGGCCAGGGTCTTGGCCAGGCCTGGTACGCCCTCTAATAGTACGTGCCCGCCTGAGAGCAAGCCCAGCAGCAGCCGCTCGATCATGTATTCCTGTCCTACGATGGCCTTGCTAACCTCGCCGGTCAGCAGGTCGATAAAGGCGCTCTTCTCCTTGATCTTCTCGTTCAGGGCACGGATGTCGGTGGCTTGTCCTTCCATAAGCTCGGTTTTTTTCCAGCGGGTCCAAATTACCCCTTTTTCCCCGAAACTCGGAAGCGCATGGATGTTAATGTTGCGTTAAGGCTCGGCGGCTGGGGTTTGGCTCCCCGCCGGGAGGCCCTTATCTTCCGGAAAAAACGCGACATGGCCTCCCGTCTCTGGTTTCTTTGTATTGGGCTCCTCTTAGCCTGCCGCACGGCACCACCCGCTGGGTCTGCCACGCCCTGTCTGGACCGGGTCGATCCCCTGGTGGGTACAGGTACC
>RFHL01000388.1 GCA_003696875.1 Bacteroidota bacterium
GTCGTGGCGACGCCACGCAGGAGCAGACCGATGTAGAAAGCTTTGCCGTGCTGGAGCCCGCCGCCGATGGTTTCCGCAACTACAAAAACCGTCAGTATACCGCCCAGACTGAGCACATGCTCATCGACAAGGCCCAGCTCATGACCCTGACCGCGCCCGAAATGACGGTCCTCGTAGGGGGGATGCGCGTCCTTGGCGCCAACTACGACGGTTCCGCCCATGGCGTCTTTACCAGCCGCCCCGGTCAGCTGACCAACGACTTTTTTGTCAATTTGCTGGATCTCAACACCAAGTGGAAGCCTGTTGACGAGACCGAAGAGGTCTTCGAAGGCCGCGACTACGCCAGCGGTGAGGTGAAGTGGACCGGCACCCGCGTGGACCTGATTTTTGGCTCCAACACCGAGCTGCGGGCCATCGCTGAGGTCTACGGCTGCGCCGACGGCGAGGCCAAATTTGTCAAGGACTTCGTTGCCGCCTGGGATAAGGTGATGAACCTGGACCGTTTCGATCTGGCTTAGGCAAGACAGATCGAGCCGAGAAACGAGAGGCGAGATCTGGTCTTTACGGACCAAAGGATCGTCCCCGTTTCTACCTGCATATCGGTCTGAATCAGTCACTTAACTGCGCTCAGGCGCACCCATTTTTGCAGAGGCTGCCTCCCAACCGGGAGGCAGCCTCACTTGTTTACGCCCGTTGGGCTTCCTGGGCAAAGAAGTCCGCGATGTGGTGGCTTCCGTAGCGGGGTGCCACCAGATCCTGGGCCATCATGGACAGAAAAAACTCCAGCGGGCCGTAGGTCTGGACGGAGGTGAAGGTGCGGGCCGCCCAGATGGTGGCCCGACGGGTCCAGTCCGGTAAGTGCGTAATTCGGATGGCTTTCTGGTGGGCCTCCAGAGCCAGGGTGGCGAGTTCGACCTGAGAGAAGACGTCCGGGCCACCGACCGGTAGCTCTGTATGGCGCTGGTCCAGGCGATCCAGGATAAAGGCCGCCAGATCGGCCCCGTGGATGGGATTGAGGCGAAACTGACCCGTACCGAAGAGGTACACCCGGCCCCCTTTGGCCATATCGAGAAAGTCACGCATGTCCGAGAAAAAGCCGTTGGGCCGGATGATGGTGTAGGCCAGGCCCGAGGCCTTGAGCGCATCGACAAAGGCCTCCTTGGCGGCCAGAATCTTGAGGTGGCGCATCTGCTCGCCGCCCAGGGCGGCGACATAGATCATGTGCTTCACTCCTGCCCGCTGCGCTTCGCGCAGCAGGTTGATATTGGCCTGATAGTCAACATCCTGATAGGTGAGGCCGTCCTTTTGGCGGGTGATACCAACCGTGGAGATGAGCACCGAAGCGCCATCGAGGCAGCCCCGCAGGCTGTCGGCTTGGGTGACCTCTGCTGCGACCAACTGGTCGGGTGATAGGTTCAGGTCTTGCAGCTTCAGTGGGCTGCGGGCCAGGGCCCGAAAGGCCTGCTCGCGGGCTTGGAGGGCCCGGATCAGGTGGCGGCCCAGATAGCCGGTGGCCCCAGCGACGACGATGGGGCCAGAGGAGGAAGAGGAGGATGAGGTATACATAGCGAATGTTCGTTTCAACAAAGGTCAGGACTTATGGGCATCGCATCGTCCGGGATGATAATTCTGAACCTTTTGTCTGAAAGCACCAGGAAGGTAGGCAAGATATCGATGGGGCCGTTCGCATTCCCGCCGATAATGCCTATCTTTTTGGCTTTCCTGGCCGGTCAAGCCCTTACCATTCGTTTATCCTGATGAAAAGAAGACATTTTCTCCAGACCACCGCCGCGGGTGCGGCGACGGTGTTGCTATCCCCTCTGGCGGCCTGTCGGAGCTCGTACGCCGGACCGCGCCTGCGGACCGCCCACATCGGGGTCGGAGGCATGGGCGCCGCCGACCTGGCGGCGATTTCTTCCCACGAGGCGGTGCAGGTCGTCGCCCTCTGCGACGTGGATGCCAACAACCTTGCGGCCGCAGCGCGGCAGCATCGGCAAGCCCGCACCTTCTCTGACTACCGGCAGATGCTCGCCGAGATGGGCAACGAGATTGATGCGGTGGTCGTCTCGACGCCGGATCATACCCACGCGCCCGCCTCCCTGGCGGCGATGGGCCTCGGCAAGGCGGTCTACTGCCAGAAGCCGCTCACCCACCACGTCTCCGAGGCCCGGGCCATGCTCCAGATGGCCGAGGACAAGCAGCTCACCACCCAGATGGGCATACAGGTGCATTCCTTCTACGACTACAAACTGGCCACCCGCCTCATACAGTCGGGTCTTATCGGCAAGGTGCACACCGTGCGGGCCTGGTCCCCCAAAAATTGGGGGTATGACGGCCCGGACCCCGGGGGCAGCGATCCCGTGCCCGATAGCCTGGACTGGAACCTCTGGCTCGGCACGGCTGTCGAGCGGCCCTATCAGGAAGGAATTTACCATCCAGGAAACTGGCGCAAGCTGCTGGACTTCGGCTGCGGCACCCTCGGCGATATGGGGGTCCACATCTTCGATACGCCCTACAACGCCCTGGCGCTGGACGTGCCGCTCACCGTCCAGAATGTCTGCCGCGAACCCACCGGCTTTGGCTTCCCGGAGAACAATGTCGTCACCTATACCTTTGCCCAAACCCCTTACACGGCGGAGACGCTTACCTGGGTTTGGTACGACGGCCCCGGGGCCCCTGCCGCCCATGAGGACCTGCTTTTACCCGATGATGATGCGCTTCCGGAGCAGGGAGCGATGTTTCTGGGCGAAAAAGGCCGCCTGTTGCTCCCGCATTTCATGGAGTTGCCCCGCCTGATCGTAGATGGCAAGTACCAAAGCCTCGACCAGCAGATCGCCGATCTGGACCTGGGGCCACCGGTGCGGGATTATGATTCCGAAGGCGAAAAGCACTATCACCAGTTTGTGGATGCCTGTCTCGGCAAGGCCGAGTGCAGTGCTCCTTTCTCCTACGCCGCCCGTCTCACCGAGACGATTTTGCTGGGGGTGATCGCCGGTCGTTTTCCCAATCAGACCTTGCATTGGGACCGGGAGCGGGCCGAGTTTGCCGAGTTCGAAGCCAATGCCTTCCTCTCCGGCACCTACCGTGATTTTTGAATAGAAAACCCGCTTTATGCATGTAACCAGACTCCAGCGACAAGTCGCAGCCCCCGCCAACTCCAAGCTGCTCGGGAAAGTGGCTTCCTTTGAGGAATTGATCCGCGAACTGGAGCACCGGGATTTGCCTGAGAGCATTCTGCTGGCTATCAATGCGCAGGTGGAGGCCGTAAACCGGAGGGCTACGGGAGATCAGGCCTTGCGCAAGGACCTGCGCAAGGCACAGGCCAACATCTTCAAGCTCCTGGAGAAGGAGCTGAAGGTGGTGCCGAAAAACTTCTACCGCAACCGCTGGATGGCGCTGGGCATGGCCGTTATTGGCATTCCGCTGGGGGTGGCCTTCGGGGCCAGCCTCGGTAGCATGGCCTTTCTGGGCGTGGGCATTCCCATCGGCATGTCGATCGGCATGGCCCTTGGGGCAGGTATGGACAAAAAGGCCGCCGAAGAGGGGGGCAGTTGAGCGTAGGTATGGCGAATTAGAGGCTTCAGAACCACATCATACCCAGAGGAAGCCTCCGGTTAGGCCTTGCGGCTGTTCCGGTAGCCATCATGCAGCCCTTCGCCCTGGAAGATCTGAGGGAGGCATTTCCCTATGCGCTTGCGACGGGTCTGGGCCTGCTTGGGTTGGGAAAAGTAGAGAATGTATCCCCGCTGCCGCCCGGGCGTCAGGGCCTCAAAAGCCGCCTGAAAGGCGGGATCTTCGGCGCATTTTTCCGCCAACTCAGCCGGCCAGGGCTCTGCGTCCGTCGGGGGCGGGACCTGGAGTCCCGCCCGTTCCGCTTCTATGGCCTCAAAAATGAACGCACGAATGAGGTCTGCCTGGGCCTGCACCTGCCCGACTTCCGTAAAACGCATCTGCCGGCCTGACCGGGAGTGGGCTCCGGGCGTCACAAGCAGGCCCTCCGGGTCCTGCAGCAGGGCCCCCTTAAAAAAGGTCAGGGCGGCGTAGTCCTTGAAGGCCGTCAGGATGAGGACGTTTTTTCCCTGCCAGGTGTAGCAAGGCTGCGACCATTTGTACGACTCTTCCAGGCCACAACTCAGCACCAGGGGCCGCAGCGCCCGCAGGATGGGCGCCCAGCGGTGAACCTTGCAATCGGGCGTCTGGTACAGAGCACAGCGGCCGCAACCTTCTAGGAGGTAGGTGTCTATTTGGGGATTCATATACGTGGGAGGCGGTGGGAGAAGGCGGTATGTCTACAAGAAAAATGGATTCCGGCAGAATGGCAAATCGCCCCGTCCGGCAGCAGATTCGGCTATCCCCGATGGGGGAATGTTTGATTTGCGCAAGTGGAGGTTTGAATTGAGTTGGGAAAAGGGCGGTAAACGCCATATTTTAGAAAAAATCTCTTCCCTATGGCCTCCTTTGATCTCCGAGTAAATGGTACCACGCGTACCGTAGACGTAGATCCCAGCACCCCGATCCTTTGGGTCCTGCGGGATCATCTCCAGCTGGTTGGGACCAAATATGGCTGTGGCATTGCCCAGTGCGGAGCCTGTACCATCCACCTCAATGGCGTCGCCGTGCGTTCCTGTCAACTGCCCGTCTCGGTGGTGGGCCAGCAGGAAATCACCACCATCGAAGGGCTCTCTGAGCATGGGGACCACCCCCTGCAACAAGCCTGGCTGGAACACGATGTGCCCCAGTGTGGCTATTGTCAGGCCGGCCAGATCATGAATGCCGCTGCGCTGCTCAACAACAATCCTCGCCCCACCGAAGCCGACATCGAGGCCGCCATGAATGGCAACATCTGCCGCTGCGGCACCTACACCCGCATCAAGGCCGCCATCAAGTCGGTCGTCAAGGGTTGACGGTATTACAGCGACCATGGACGATGGACAATGGACGATAGACACACAAGTCGTGTCCATTAACTCGGTGTTAGTCAACTTTAAACACTAAACTTTAAACCTTAAACTAAAACCCTCAACCCTCA
>RFHL01000389.1 GCA_003696875.1 Bacteroidota bacterium
CAGTAGTACCCCCCCAGCTTACCGCGCGCTGGGGCACGAGCGCCTGGCGGCCTGCTACGATCGGTTGGGCGATTCCGAAAAAAGCCTGGACCACTACCGGCAGGGACGCGCGATCCGTTTCGCGGCCTTTGGGCCCACGCATCCCAACAGTTTGATTTCCTACCTGCATCTGGGGCGTCATCCCTGGCTGCGCCAACAGGCCCCCGACAGCTGCCGGCAGCTGCTGGAGACGGCGGCCCGCCTATGTGACCCTGAGGGACCCCAAGGCTACCTGGCCCCCGTCATCCAGAATGCCCTGGCGCAGCATGCGCGCTACACCGGTGCCCCGGAGGAGGCCATCCGGCGCCTTCGGGCTACCCTCCCTGGGGCTTCGCCCCGGGGGCAGGCCGGCACCTACATCAACCTCGGCGGCATCTATAAGGAGCTAGGCCAATGGCAGAACGCCCTCGCCTGCCTGGAGCAGGCCCGGGCCCTCACCCGCAAAGACCCGGGCTTTAGGTATGGGGCTATGCTCTGGTCGGGCATCGGTCTCATGCAGGCCCGCCTCGGGCGGGCCGAGGCGGCAATCCGGGCCCACCAGACCGCCCTAAACCTTACCCAAGCCGGCACCCCGCTGGAGCCCCTTGATCCTACCCAAAACCCAGATCCTGAGGCCTTCCCCGCCACCCAGGAACACCTGGGCCACCTCGAGCGCAAGGCCCAGAGCCTGCTGATCCTCTATGAACGGGTCCGGCCAGAGCCGGTCTGGCTGGACGCCGCAAGCGCGACCTATGATCAGGCCCTGGACCTGATCCGGGAGATGCAACAGCAGTCTCAGAGTACGCGGCAGATTCTCACCGCAGAATACCGAAGCATCTTCGAAGGGGCCATCCGCTGCGCGTGGCTCCGGTACCAGAAAGCTCCCTCGGAGCGGGAGGCCGCCCGGGTGCTCCAGCTGATGGCAGAGGGGCAGGCGGCCAGCCTGCGCAAGCATCTGCAGGAAAGCCGGGCCGTGATCGCCGGGGGGATCCCCGACAGCCTGCGCCGTCAGCTCACCCGCCTCGATGCCGAGATTGGCTTTCTGACCGAGCGCATCCATAGCCATCGCTTGTCCGGACAGGCACCGGATGCTGCTGGGCTACAGTATTCCCAGGACCGGCTATTTGCCCTCAAGGAAAGCCGCCGTGCCCTTTTGGCCCATCTGGCTGAAAAACACCCGCGCTTTTTCCAG
>RFHL01000035.1 GCA_003696875.1 Bacteroidota bacterium
TCTCATGGGAGATGCCGCCGCAGGCGAGACACACATGAGATGCTTCACTACGTTCAGCATGACACCCGATAGGTGAGAGGGATGCCGCCGCGGGCGTAACTCCGGCAGTTACAGGACGCGACCTGTCACTGCCTGTCGCTGCCCTGGTATTTCTGGCCACCTCCCTTTTCCCTGTCGGATGCGTACTTTCTGAGAATTGTCCTATCTTTGGGCGCCTGATACGTTGCTTCCGCACACTTGCTGATTCCTTACCATAACCAATCTTTTGTCATGAAAAAATGTCTGCTAGCACTGCTCAGCCTGGGGCTGAGCGTCTCCCTGCATGCCCAATGGAACAGTCTGGGCTCGGGGGTAAATACCTCCTCGCGCAAGGTGTACAGCCTCTCGGTGCCGGGCGACGGCAGCCTATGGGGCAGTGTGGTACATGCCACCTTTGCCAGTGGCTCCCCTACGGTGATTCACTCCACCGACAATGGCACCACCTGGGCCGTGGATGCCCTGCCCGGCGCCGGGGCCGATGAAAATGCGCTGGCGGTTTTTGCCCGCAACGCCGACTCGGCCTGGGTCGTGACCGGTAATCGGCCCAATTTTGACCAGAGTAAGATATACGCCACCACCAATGGCGGCACGAGCTGGACCGAACAAGCCGGTCCCTTCAATGCGGCCGGCCACGGGCTGATTGGCATCCATTTCTTTGACGGGCTCACGGGGATTGCCTATGGGAGCCCCAGCAATGTGGACTCGCTGCGGATCTACCGCACCACCGACGGGGGCGCCAACTGGACGCGCCTGTCGCCCAGCCTCTTGCCCCCCCTGCAGGCCGGCGAGGGCGTGGTCTATGCCTCGGGCAACGGGGCTTGTACCGCCGTGGGCGATGACATCTGGTTTGCCACCAAGGCGGGCCGGGTATGGCATAGCAGCGACCGCGGGGAGAACTGGACGGCTGCGTCCACGGGCCTGAACCGCCTGTCGTCGGTGGCCTTTCGCGATGCCCAGCACGGCATCGCCGTTTCGGACTTCGGCGGCGGCGTACGCACCAGCAATGGCGGCCTGAGCTGGCAGCCGATTACCCTCCTGCCTGCGCCCAGCCCGGTGTCAGTCATGTATGTCCCCGGCACGGTAGGGGGCTACGTGATCCACGATGGCATCTACAACCTCTCGGCCTTTGCCTTCACCGCCGACGAGGGGAGCACCTGGGTGGAGGAAAATGTGGCCCCCTCCATGGATTGCATGGTCTTCCTGTCGACGACGGAGGGCTATGGCGGGGCCAACATCGTCTCTGGCAGCGTAGGCGGTGTTTACGAATGGACGGGCAATCTCGCCACGGTGGCGAGCCTGGACAGCCGCTCCTTTGCCGAGGCTGGCTGGACCGCTGGCCCCAATCCCACGCATGATGTCCTGACCCTGAGCTGGCCCGACCCGGCCGCTGGTTGGCCGGAGGTACAAATCCTGGATCTGACCGGCCGCCCGCTGCCTATGCCGGTGCCTCAGCGCACCGGCCCGCAGA
>RFHL01000390.1 GCA_003696875.1 Bacteroidota bacterium
AGCCCGCCCTGTTCCGTATGCATATTCACTTTCCCGGTGATTAATCCCTCATTTTCCTTCCATGAAAAGGATCCTAATTGCTTTTCTGTTTCTTGGTCAGCTTGCCTGGGCGCAAAATGAACTAGATGCCCTGCGCCATACCCAAACTACCCTGGTCGGGACCGCCCGGGCACTCGGGATGGGGGGCGCCTACTCGGCCGTTGGGGCCGACCTCAGCAGTGCTACCCTCAACCCTGCCGGTCTGGGATTGTATCGTAGCTCCAGCTTTTCTCTCTCGCCTACTCTGGTCATCAGCGAGGCACAAACCGATATGCTGGGGACTTCTGAGCGGGGCAATGCCCGTTACCTGGGGATTCCTAGTTGGGGTTTTGTCTCCAACACCATCAACTATTACGACAATGGCCGGACCCGAGAGGAGGTCCAGGAGGGCCTGAAGTCCTATACCTTTGCTTTTGGTCACAACCAGCTGGAAAACTATCATCGCAATGCGGTGGTGCAGGGGGCTTTCAACCCCTACACCTCCATCTCCCAGATGTTCGCTGAGCGGGCCCAGGGGTTTTTCCCTGATGAGTTGGGCGTGCGTGAAGGCACTGCCTTTGACCTGCTGGTCATCGATACCATCTATGGCGGTGGAGGGACACGTTATTTCCCCGCAGCCCAGTTTGGGCAGGTGGGGCAATCCATGCAGATCGAAGAATCCGGCCGTCGCAATGAGTGGTTCGTGTCCCTCGCGGGCAACTTCAGCGATAAACTCTACATCGGGGCGACGGTGGGCATACAGGCGTTGCGGTACGAGCAAAACTTCGACTTTGTCGAGCGGGATGTCAACAACCTGTATCAGTATTACGATCCTTTTGAGGACAATGGCTTCCCAACCGAGATTCCCACCGATGAAATTCGTTTCTCAGAAAACTTCACTACCCGGGGAACTGGGATTAATGGGAAAATCGGGTTGATTTTCCGGCCCACCGATGCTTTCCGTTTGGGCATTTCGGCCCAGACGCCGACCTATCTCAACCTTACCGATGAGTTTAGCTTCGATCTGGTTCATGCGCTCACGGTGGATTCTACGCAAGGACCGGTGGAGTATTTTCCTGACCCGGCGCCCACGCCGGGGCGCTATGAATACAATCTGATGACCCCTTTTCGGGTCACGGCCGGAGGCATGTTTTTGTTCCAGAAAATGGGCTTTGTCTCGATGGATGTTGAGTATGTGGATTATACCAATGCCCGCCTGAGCAGCGCGACCTCAAGCATCACCGACCCGGCCTACTATCCTTTTACAGATGAAAATGCCGCCATTTCGACACAACTGCGGCCCGCCATCAATTACCGCTTTGGCGGAGAGTTTCGTTACAACATCGCCCGCCTGCGGGCAGGCTTTGCGTTGTTCGGGACACCCCTGTCCACGAGTGCGCAGGAGTATCTGGACTGGGAATTTCTGGAAGACATCAAGCGCATCGACGGCAGCCGGCGCTTTTTTACGATCGGAGCAGGGGTCAGGCAACCGAATTTTTACCTCGACGTTTCTTTAGTAAATCAGGTTCAACAGACGAAAACCAGCCCCTACACCTTCTCGTCTCCGGATTTTTTTCAACCCACAGCGGTCAGCCGACGCATCACCAACACCATCATGACCTCGGTGGGATTCACCTTTTAATCGCCCTGCATGAAGCAAAGCTACCTCTTGTTTGAACGTGTAATTTAATTGGAGGAGCTATGACCAATCCTATCCCTCAGCTCATATCAGATGAGCTGTACACCACCCTAGCCCGACTCAATCTCTTGAATCAAAAGGTAATCAGGGACTTTCAGATCAAGCGCCGGTATCTGGACCTGAGAGAGGAGGGGCAGCGTGCTGCTGATGCGATTGACCAGATTCTGGAGCAATATCCCTATCTGCAGTTTGACACTGTGCGTAAGATTATTTATAGCGTGAAGCTGCCGGAAGAGATCCGAGAAGAGATTCACGCCTGAATCAAAGCGGCTTAGCCGCCGGTAGTTCCGAGGCTGCCTCACACCAGTGAGGCAGCCTCGGACTTTTGATAGATAGCAGGAGGAGCTATCGCATCTCAAGCAGCTCGGCCACCTTGGCGGCCAGCGGCGCCCCCCGTAGCCCCTTGGCTACGATACGGCCTTCCCGGTCCAGCAGGACCGTATAGGGAATCGCACTGACTGCATACTGGGCCGCAGCGATGCTGCGCCAGCCTTTGAGGTCGCTCACATGCAGCCAGGAGAGCTTGTCCTTGGCAATCGCCTCCTCCCAGCGGGCCTGATTGTTGTCGAGGCTGACGCCAAAGATCTCGAACCCCTGCTCATGAAAGCGCTCGTACATGCGCACCACGCGGGGATTTTCCTTGCGGCAGGGGGCACACCAGCTGGCCCAGAAGTCTACCAAGACCACCTGCCCCCGCAGCTCGTGGAGGCTGAGGCTGTCGCCGGTCGGGCTGGGCAGACGGATATCGGGCGCGACCGCCCCGATCAGGCGGGCTTCGATGGATGCCAGCTGCCGACGCAACTGGTTCAGAAAGTCGGGATTATCCTGAGGATAGCTTGCCAGGTAGGTGCGGACCATGGCCGCAAAGGCATCCTCATTTTGTCCACGAAAGCCTTCTATGAGTCCCAGAAGGGCTGTTTTGTGGGCCCGGGATGGGAGGTCCATCGGGTCTAGCCAGGCTTGCACATAGTCAAGCAGGGCTTCGTGGCTGTGGCCCAGCTGGGCCAGGTTGGATGCATACTGCTTGAAGGCATCCTGCACCAGAGGCATACGCTGGTAGGCCGGGTCGCTAAAGTCGGCGAAACGAAAGTAGGACTGGGCGAAGTAATCGGGTTCGCTTAGTTCGCTGCTGCCGTGGTTCTGGTAAGAAAGGTAGGTGCGCAGGGCGATGGCCTTGGCCACGAAGGGGAAGCGCGCTTTCAGGCTGTCGAGGAGGGACAACTTGGTGGCATCGAGCGCTGCCATTTGGGCGGCGATGGGGGCCGGGTCTTTCTTCATCTGTATCTCCCGGCGGTACAATCCGATCAGTCGCTGATGCTCGTTCATCCACTCGCCGGTGGCTTTGAGTGCGGCTTCGTAGGCAGCATTGACCGGAGAGCCCAGGACCTGAGCTTGAGCAAGGGTAGGGCAGGCCCCACGGAGGCTAACCTGAGGCTCTGATCCCAGGATGAGCATGCGTGTGCCACTTTGCTGACCATCACCAATGAGGAAGAAGCCTTCGGGCACGCCAGTAAGGGTAACATTGAGCAGCGATAAACTGTCCTGGCGGATCAGGGGTAGGACGGCCATTGGCCGCAGCGCTATGCCATCTAACTCAAATAGCAGGAGGCTATCCTGGGTACATCCGGTGAGCTGGGCCTGAACTTGGACCTGAGCCCGAAGAGAATGGTGGCTGAGGAGGGCGGAAAAGAAACAAACAAAAACAACCAATGAGCGATGCATAAAGCAGGATTAGTTAAGGCGCGGGTCTTGGGGATAGTTGGAGAGGATACGGTATTTTTCACCTAGTGACTGGAGCAGGTCCCGCCAGAGTTTGGGGGGATCGTATTCGAATACAAAATCCATGTTTTCGGGGGCGATGATCCAGGATTTGCGCTTCAGCTCGCCATCGAGCTGCCCGGGAGACCAGCCCGAATACCCAATGAAGAAGAGGATGTTTTCCTCTTGCAGATGGCCCGCCCGGGCGAGTTGTTTGAGGGACTCAAAGTCCCCACCCCAGAACAGCCCTTCATAGACAGGCCGGGCGCCCGGCAACTCTCCGAATGTATGCACGAAGTGCAGCGTATTGGGCTCCACCGGCCCGCCGAGGAAGACGGGCAGGTCGGCTCCGAGCAAGTCTTCCACCACCTCCCCAATACGCACCTGCAGCCGCCGGTTGAGGACAAAGCCCAGGCTGCCCTGCTCGCCGTGCTCGACCAGCAGCACGACGGTGCGCTGAAAGTTTTCGTCCTGCATGAAAGGCTCCGAAATCAGGAACCGGCCGGCTTGGGGGAGATAGGAGCTGGTGACCATATGGATGAGGATTTCATTGGGTGAAGGACATCTGGGCATGTATACCAAATCAAACGAGCGGGCGGGGACACAGGTTGGTCCCCGCCCGCTCTCTAAGGTACAACATGCTGCTTGCGATCGCAATGCTAGCCGTCGCGCCGCAACAGATACAGAAGGACGCCATTGGTCCAGCCAAAGCCATCCTGGAGGGGATATTCACCGCCTCCGGCTTCTGAGGTGCTGCCCTCAACATGGTATTTCTCTACCAGCTTGCCAGTCTGCTGGTACACCCGCACATTGAGGCGAACCCAGCGATCCCGTATTTCCTTGGCGAGTGCCGCTTGGCCATACTGTTCCAGGCCCCAGATGGCCATATACTGCAGCGGAGCCCAGCCATTGGGCGCATCCCATTGCTGCCCGGTCTCGAAAGGGGTAGTCACCAGCCCACCCGGCCGCAGGAGGTACCTTTGCAAGGCGTCGGCGATCCCTTCTGCCTGAGCGGTGTCGGCGATCCCCAGGGCCAGCGGGAAGACCATCGCCCCACTAGGGATACCGGTGGGGGTTTTCTGTACCCAGTCATAATCTCCAAAAAAGCCGTAGCGGTCGCTCCAGCAGTAGTGGCGAATGGCGGCGGCCCGGGCCTTTGCGGCCTCGCCGTAGTGGGTGGCATGTGCACTGTCCCCCGCGGCCGTATAGGCCGCTTGGAGCATGACCTCCAGATGGTACATGAGGCTGTTGAGGTCAGGCGGGATGAGCTCGGTCGTTCGGATTGTCGCCAGGGTCTGGCTGTCGGCCAGCCAGCGGCTGCTGAAATCCCAGCCCGACTCACAGGCCGCCCGCAAGTTGCGGTAGAGGCTGTCGGCAGGGCGGTCGGTCGTCTCTGCGAGTTCCACGTCTTCGCGGTAGGACTCCGGCCGAGGCTCGGGCCGGTCGTCCCAATAGCGGTTCAGGATGGCTCCATCGGGCATGCGCACCACCCGGCGATGGGCTTCTTTTTCGGTAGACAGCCGGCTGGCGCCATCCATCCAGAAATCATACTCTTGCTGCAAGGCTGGCAAATAGGTCGTGAGCTCGCGGCTGCTGTCAGTCTCAACCAGGAGGCGCACCATCAGGGAGAAAAAGGGTGGCTGGGAGCGGCCCAGATAGTACGTCCGATTGCCATTGGGAATGTAGCCAACGGTATCGAGCAGGTAGGCAAAGTTGTCGACCATAGAGCCGATGAGCGACTGGGACGAGTCGGAGACGGAAAGGCCCAGCATGGTGAAGTAGCTGTCCCAGTAGTAGACTTCGCCAAAGCGCCCGCCCGGCACCACATAGGGGTGGGGGAGGGGAATGAGGGTGCCGGCCTCGCCGCCGGCGTCGGCCTGGCGGGTAAGAACAGGCCAAAGCGCCTCAATATGGCTCATGACGGGCCGGCTCATGTCCGCGACAAAGCCGCTGGCATAGGCCTGGGGCAATTCGAAATGCGCTTCGACAAAGGCGGAGAGGTCAAAGATCGCCTGATCGGAGGCCTGGGCATAGGCCGCCCGGATTTCGGCCGGGCTCTGGCGGGGGGTACAGTCGGCAAAGGTCTTGGAGTCGGGAAATACCCGAGCCATTTGGACCTCGCGAAACAGGCGCGGAAACGTTTCCTGTGGGCCTTGCCAGCCGGTGGCGGCTGGAATGGTCTCTGGTGCAGGGCTGGGCTGGCAAGCCAGCAGGGCCATAAAACCAAGGCCCAGACAGAGACGGAAAAAGGGGAGCATTTGCATATGGGTAGGTAGTCAGGTCAGAAGTAGGGTGGCAAAAGGAATCCTCGTTGCCAGGAGCAAATAACGCAAATCTCTCCAGCAAAGGGAAACCCGGGTAGCAGGCCTTCCGGTTCATTCCCACCCATGACAGGTTCATTCCGCACGTTCCGGTGTTCACTCCAATTCGTTGGGGCGGGAAAGAAAAGCATGGTTTCTTGGAGGTACACCGCCAGCATTAACCGCCCAAATAGTTTACAACCGACGATATGTGCCTTTCCCCGAATCCTACCCCCGCTCAGGCTCACGACCATCTTATCGACCGCTGCCTTGCCGGTGATCGCAAAGCGCAGGAAACCCTCTACCGCCGGTATACCCGGGCAATGTATCGCATCGCCCTGCGTATGACGGGTGACAGCATGGAAGCCGAAGATGTGCTCCAGGAGTCTTTCATCCGGGCTTTTCGGAGTCTTAAAAGCTTCAAGGGCGAGGCCACTTTTGGCGCCTGGCTCAAGCGGATCGTCATCAATACCTCTATCAACCATATCAAGCGGCGCCGCAACGAATGGGTCGGCCTGGAAGATCATCAGCTGGAGGTCGCCGAGGAAGAAGCCAGCCCACGGGCCGCCCTGCCCTGGAC
>RFHL01000391.1 GCA_003696875.1 Bacteroidota bacterium
CCCTTCGGCATAGACAAAGTCGCCATTCAGTTGCCGGGCCGAAGGCCCGATGGGGGTCATTTCGCCCGCCAGGCTGTGGCAGCCCTTGCACTGGTTGAGGTTGGGCATGACATAGTCCAGCTTATGTTTTTTGCCCTCGGCGTCAATCCACTTCACCGGAGTGATGGCGCCGGCGACTTCCAGATAGGCGTCGGTCTGCGCTTCGTTCCAGTGATAAGGCAAGGCCTTCCAACCCTCTTCTTGGTGTAGCAATAGGCGGGTTTCCATTAAGCGACGCCCCTTCTCGGGCTTGCGGGCATCGACCGGGTAGAAAAAGGTCTTGATGATGGCCGTCCCAACGGGGAAGTCCAGGACTTCCCGGTCATTGTAGTCGACGGTCGCGCCGTCGGGCAGGCGCACAAAGCGCAGCTTCTCGGCGTAGTCGGTGAAGAGGGGTGTATTCAGGGCGTAGGGCATCACGCCGGGGGCAGGCTGTTGCGCGGCGATATCGCCTACAAAAAAGCCGTACTCGGAGAGGGCCACCTTGGGCGCTTCGGGTTGCGGCCGGCTGGTAAAGCCCAGCGTCAACCCCAGCAGGAGCAGGCTCGCGCCTGCCAGCAATATGGATGGTTTCGACATGGGATCAATGGGAAAAGGAAATCGAAGGAGCTTTCAGGCTGGTCCGGGTGCAATCATAGGGCGCCAGATCGCGGCTAATGTTTTTGAAATCGTGCTCGGCATCCAGGTTGGCAAAGGTGGCTGCGCCATTGTTGCGGATACAGATGCGATCACTTTCCGGGAGCTGCCCATCCGCGCCGATGCGCTCCGGGTCCAGGATGCCATCGTACAGGATGTGGGGCACCTTTTTACCAAACTTAGCCAAGAGCAATACGCCTAACTTGTTTTTCAGGGTGGGCTTCCGGTTGGAGCTTTCGTACTGATTGTCGTGCACAAAGATCCGGGTAGGATAGGGATCGTAGTCTTCGTCCTGAATCTTGATCCCGGTCATATAATAGGAGATGATCGCCGTGCTCGCGGTGCGGTGGTCCAGAATTTCGTTGTTGTAGACCTCGACATCCTTGGTGGCGAGAATGATGACCCCGGTGCCGGGTGGCACCACGCCGACAATGTTGCCCTTGGGAGCAAAGTTCCGATAGTTGTTATCGACGACGCGGTTGTTGTACACCCGCACATTGCCACCCTGCCCCTTGGGCAGGTCGGGCAGGTCAAAGACCAGGATGCCCCCGGTATTCTGGGAGGCCTCGCAGTCGTGGACGTCGGCGATGGTAGAGTTTTCGATCTCGATCCCGGCTACATTATGGTAGGCCCGGCAGTGCCGCACCACGATGTTGTGCGACTGCCCCACATAGATGCCGGCATCGGAGGCGCCGATGGCTTCGCAGTATTCTATCAGGACATTGGTGCAGCTCACGGGGTAAAACCCGTACGCGCCATTGGTTTTTTGGGGGCGGCCGGTCCATTCGGTGCGCATGTGCGCAAAGGTGATGCCGTCGGTATCCATGACCTTGATCAGGTCGCCCCGGGCGTCTTGCAGGCTCAGGTCCCGGACCTGTATGTTGCGGCAGTTGGTGATGCGGATGCCTTCGGCGCCTTCCTTTTGGCCCTTGAAGGAAAGGATGGTCGCATCCACCCCGGCCCCCATGATGACGATGTTTTCCTTGTCATCCATGGAGAGGCTCCCAGGCAGGCGGTAGGTCCCGGCCGGAATCCGGATCGTATCCCCGGCTTCGGCCAGGATAAACTGGCGTTGTAGGGTCTTGTGCAGGTCTTGGGCCTGCGCCACAGGCGCAGCCAGCAGGAGGCCGGTCAGCCAGAGAAAGAGGAATCGCATAGCGGTAGCAGTGAGGATGGGTGATATCACAGAAGAAGATGGGCTGCCAGCATAGCCAAGACAGGGCCCATAAGGGACAAGGAGGTCAGCAGATGGAGATGGGATTTCAAATTACGCTTTTTTCCTTTTCTCCAAAAAGGACGAACTCTTCCCCTTGTTGGGGGATCCGGTGCTTAGTCAAAGGCGAAAAAACGTATAAACTGGTGCGAAAATTCGTTTTGGACTCGGAGGCGCGGACACGAAAATCCTTGGCTTCGTCAAGGGTTTTTATGTATTTTTATGCGAAACCAGAAATAGCAGCCTCATCTGCGTCCTCGCTCAGATTCTTTTCAGGTACATGTATTTCTTATGGGTCGAAAGAGTAAAGCCGCCGTTCGAAAACAAGAAATTCTTTCGCATTTCTATGATGTGATCATTGATGAGGGCTTTGAGGGCGCTTCCATCGCCAAGATTGCCAAGCGCATGGATGTCAATCCCAGCTTGCTCATCCACTATTTTTCGACCAAGGATGCCATGGTTTTGGGACTGATTGAGTACATCGTCAGCACCTATTCCTCCCATATCCTGCCGGATTTTTCTTCCGTGACCGATCCGGCCGAGCGATGGGATGATGTCCTGGACGTGGTATCACGTATCCAGTGGGATCTGATCATGAACAATACGGTCTTTTACAGCTGCTATACCCTGGCGCTGCGCAATCCCGATATCCGAAAGCAGTTTGTAGGCCTGTTTCGTACCGTTACGCAAAAGCTGGAGATGGAAATCCGGCATGCCCAGGAGGCAGGCGTCATTGACGTGGAAGACCCGGCTCGGGCCGCCGAGCTCATCATTTCTCTGGTAGAAGGAGCCAACTTTTATCAGCATGTGCGCCCTGGCGGGGTGGGGAACCGCGACTCCCGTCAGGAGCTACTCAAAGACACCATCATGGCGGTCTGCCGCCGCCCGGTCGTATAGCGGGGCCTCTGGGACTACCCCAAATAAGATTGCGCCCCCTGTTCCATTTGGAGCAGGGGGCGCGATGGTATGCGGGAGGCTGGGAAACCTAGTCGAGGTTGTCGACTGTCTCCAACAGGCGTGCGTTCTCCGGCAAGGTTTCAGGGTTGATTTCCCCTTCGGTCAGGTTGTTGACCGGCTGGGTCCGGCTTTCCACCCACTGGATCATACGATCAGAGCTGCGGTTGATGTCTTTCAAAAAAGGCTTGGCGTAGACACCGATGGTAAACATCAGGGCGACCAGCGGCAGAACCACGGCCAGCTCAATGCGCTTCAGATCCGTGATGCGTGCCTGCAACTGATCATCGTGCTCGCCAAACATCATACGACGAAACATATTGAGCAGGTAGATGGCGGCAATCACCATCCCGGCCGTCGCCACGATGGCAAAGGTGCTGGTGAGCACACTAGAGTTAAACGCCCCCAGCAGAATCATAAACTCACCGACGAAGCCGCTCAGACCGGGGAGGCCCACCGCTGCCATGACCGTGATCATGAAGAAGAGGGAAAAGCGGGGAGCGATCTTAGCCAGGCCGCGGAAGCCGCGAATGTCCATGGTCTTGTGGCGCTCATAGAGCATACCCGTCAGGAGGAAAAGGGCCGCCGTGGCCACACCATGACCCAGCATTTGCAGGAGGGCACCACTCAGGGCTTCCTCCGTGAAGGAGAAGATCCCCAGGATGATGAAGCCCATGTGCGAGAGAGACGCATAGGCGATCAACTTCTTGATATGGGTCTGCACCACCGCGAGATAGGCCCCATAGATGATGCTGATGACAGCCAGCGCGCTGATGTAGGGGGCAAACTCCATGGATACTTCGGGGAAGAACACCAGCGAGAAACGGATGAAGCCATACGCGCCCATCTTGGAAAGAAGGGCCGCCAGGATCACCGAACCAGTGGTGGACGAAGCCGCATAGGTAAAGGGCTGCCAGGTGTGCAGCGGGAAGAGAGGGAGCTTGATGGCAAAGCTCAGAGCAAAGGCCGCAAAGAGCCAGCGCTGGGCTTCCAGCGAGAGGGCAGGGTTGTCGCCGCGGGCCAGTGCATCACGGATCACAAAGTAGTCGGTCGTAAGAATCCCTTCCGCCACATTGAGGCCGATGTAAATAATGGCCACCAGCATGAC
Source organism: Bacteroidota bacterium (assembly GCA_003696875.1). Classification (GTDB taxonomy): domain Bacteria; phylum Bacteroidota; class Bacteroidia; order J057; family J057; genus RFHL01. The sequence goes on from RFHL01000391.1 coordinate 3,951, forward strand.
CAGCGAACCTGCCAGGGTGTAGAGGAAGAACTTCATGGCCGCCTGCTCGCGCTTGGCATTACCCCAGATGCCGATGAAGAAGCTCGTAGGGATCAAAACCAGCTCGAAAAACACATAGAAGAGCAGCATGTCCAGCGACAGGAAGAAGCCAAGAAGACCTGTCTGCAGCAGGAGCAGCATCAGATAGTACAGCTTGGCATGGTCATGTACCTTGCCCCAGGAGTAGAGCACCACAATGGGGAAAATCAGACCCGTAAGCAGGACCATGTAGGTCGAGATGCCGTCCATACCCAGCATAAACTTGATGTCGAGCGTGGGCACCGAAAACCAGAGCGTAGCTCCCGAAAACAAAAATTCCCCCTCATACAACAGAGCGGGATCGGGATTCATCTGGGCGAAGACTTGCAGGCCCATGCCGAGCAACAGCGGCAACAAGGAAAACCCAAGTGCCAGGTATTTTGCTAAGTAGCTCCGGAGGAGCAGCACCAGAGGCGCGCCGACCAGCGGAGCAAAGAGCATAGCAATCAACAGGAAGGATGTCCAATCTTTGAACATAACGAATAAAGTATGTTAGATGAGAGGGACCGAAAAAGAAGTATGTAGGTCTTAAGGAAAGCTTAGGTTGATTTGGCGGCGAAAGTAATTTTGCACGTCCTCTTAAACAACGGTTCCTCCAGAAAAGTTGCGTGAATTAATGATTTTTTAATAGGGAATCTCTTAATAAAAGGGGCGAACGGTTAACAAATGTTTAGGAATGGGACCGAAAAGGTTTTCGGAATGTGAATTTTGCCTCAGGACCTTGGTGAGTAAGGGCGCGTTGGCGCTGCCTTCATGTTTTGGGCTTCCGCCTTAGGGCTCCCGCCTTCTCAGAAGAAGGAGCTTATGTGGCCGCAAAGGTCGCCTTTTTGGCAGCACGGAGGGCCACTTTTTTCCTGAGGAGAGCAGATTGTAGCTTGAGTGGGTCAAGGCTGGGGAGAATGGTTTTCGCCAGAATGCTGCTGCCGGTATCGCACCCGAAGCTTGGCATGAGCCAGGTAGAGCGCCCAGCCTGAGAAGCGGCATAGCCAGAAACCTTCCCAGCCATCGCGCCAGCCGCCCTTGAGCAGGTAGAGGGACACAAATCGCACCAGCCCGGCCCAGGTACCGGCCCCTCGTCGGGGCTTGCGCCCCGCCGCATACCAGGCCGCCGCCCGCAGATCGCTATAGCGATCGATGCGGGTCACATGGTCCGAGAGCGTCTCGACCGTATAGTGCTCCAGGTCCCCGGCCAGGGTCGTGATGGGC
>RFHL01000392.1 GCA_003696875.1 Bacteroidota bacterium
AGGTACAGATCGGGATGCGGCTTGGGCCGGGCAACCTGCTCCGAAGAAAAAATCCGCTCTGCCGGCAAATCTGACAAGCCCGCGCACCGCAGGGAGCGCTCGACATGGGCCATTGGGCTATTGGAAACCACCGCGACGGGGAGCGTCTGAGCCCGTACCAGCTCTGGCATGCCGACGATGGGCTGCAAGGTCGTGGCAAAGGCCTGATCCGCTGCCGCCGTCAGCTGCTCGAAAAAGTCTGAAGAAAAACACTTGCCCAGCTCCCGGGCGATCTCGTCCAGGATCTCGACATTCATCATGCCAGAAAAGCGCCGGCAATAAGCCTCCTCGCTGCTCACAAAGCCCAGCGGTTCCAATGCCCGCAGCATAACGCGGGCTATCAGGATCTCGCTATCGACCAGGACCCCGTCGCAATCAAAAATGAGATGGATCATCGGTTCAGCTAGCCAGGACGATGCTGGACCGAATCACCTCCTCCGGCTTACGGGTCAGGTCAAAAAACTCCAACAGGCGGGTCAGCACCCGCTCGACGATGGCATCGGGGCAGGAAGCCCCGCTCGTGAGCAGGATGCGCACCGGTCGGTCACTGGGCAGATAGTTACGGACCACCTGCTCCTTATGCTGGCGAAAGTCGTAGTGCAGCAACTCATACCGGGACAAGATGTCCCGCTCCGAGGCGATGAAGAAAGTCGGCAGCTTTTGCTCGCACAACTCCACCAAATGCGAGGTGTTGGAGCTGTTGCGTCCCCCAATCACGATGGCCAGGTCGGCCGGCTCCTCCAGCAGGCGCTGGGTGGCGCTTTGGTTATTCTTGGTGGCATAGCAGAGGGTGTCCCGGGTATTGGCGACGTGATGGTCAATATCGGCCTCGCCAAAGCGCTCAATCATCACCGTGCGGAAGTAATCCGAGATGTCGGCCGTTTCGGTGGCCAGCATGGTGGTCTGGTTGACTACCGCCACCCGCTCAAGATCCTTCTCCGGGTCAAAGCCATGCGAGTGCTTGCCGGCGAAAATCTCCGCAAAGTCGTCCATCGGCCGCTGGCCGAGCATCATCTCACCCAGTTGCTGGGCCTCGGCCATATCCTTGACCACGATGGTAGGGGCATGTTGCCGGCTGTGAGAGAGGGTAGCGAGGGTTTCTTCGTGACGAAACTTGCCATGGACGATAATGGTATACCCTTGCTCACCCAGCTCGCGGGCCCGAAACCACACGTTTTCCACGAAGCGGCAGGTGGCATTCCACTGCTGCAGGTCTACGCCCTGCGCCCGCAGGGCGGCCTGATCCTCCAGCGTCGCCCCAAAGGCGGGGGTGATCACGACATCATCTGGACGCAGCTCGGTCCAGGGGATCAACTGCTGTCCCTTGGCCGTCTTGAGAAAGCGCAAGCCCCGGGCTTGCAGATCGGCATTGACAAAAGAATTATGGATCAGCTCGCTGATCATGAAGACCCGCCGGTCGGGGTAGCGGGTGAGGGTTTCGTATGCCACTTCGATGGCATTTTCCACGCCTTTGCAGAAGCCGAAGTGGCGGGCCACCCCAAAGGATACTGGCCCAAAATCCAGCCGAAAGGGGGCCATACGGTCCGCCGGGGGGCGGCTGTTCTTGAGATGAGATAAGATGCTGTTGCGATACAGCGGGGCGTACTGCCCCAGATCGTACTGCTTCTTGAAGTTCCGCGACTGATACTTAGGCATAAGCGGCGAGCTAGATCCGTATGAAAAAATCGCCATGTTAACCCGCAGCAGGCCCGGGATGTTTTGGTTATAGGAAAAAGTGAATATCAAATCTTCTACGAGGGAGGTAGGCCTGGGCTTTTGCAAAAAAATTCCATTTGCCCCCCAATTCTGGCTACTTTTGCTGGCGATTATGCGGAGCACCGGATTTGAGCCGACCCACCTACCTCACCGATTCTCTACGGAAAAACACATGAATACAGCATTTCGGACCCACACCTGCGGTGCCCTGCGCACCACTCACATTGGCGAAACCGTCACCCTCTGCGGATGGGTCCAAGGCTTTCGCGACCTGGGCTATATCCTTTTCCTGGACCTGCGCGACCGCTACGGCATCACCCAGGTATCGATCAAGTCGGACGAGCAGGCGGCAATTTACCAGCAGGCCCGGCAACTGGGACGCGAATTTGTGGTATCGGTTACGGGCACCGTCGCCGAACGGGAGAGCAAAAACCCCAAGCTCGCCACCGGCGACATTGAGCTCATCCCGACAGCCCTGGAGGTCCTCAATGCCGCCAAACTTCCCCCTTTCCTCATCGAGGACGAAACCGATGGCAAGGAAGACCTGCGGATGGAATACCGCTACCTTGATATCCGCCGGCCCCGGGTAGCCCGCTCGCTCATGATGCGCGCGCAGGTCATGCGCGCGACCCGGGCCTATCTTGACAGCCAGGACTTTGTGGAAGTGGAAACCCCCTTCTTCATCAAGTCGACCCCAGAGGGGGCCCGGGATTTTCTGGTCCCCTCTCGCCTGCAGCCAGGCAACTTCTACGCCCTGCCCCAGTCGCCCCAGATCCTCAAGCAGCTCCTCATGGTGGCAGGCATGGACCGCTATTACCAGATCGTGAAGTGCTTTCGCGATGAAGACTTTCGGGGCGACCGTCAACCGGAATTCACCCAGATCGACTGTGAGATGTCCTTCGTGGAGCAGGCCGATGTGCTCAACATGTTTGAAGGTCTCACCAAGCACATCTTCAAAAAGGTGTTGGGGGTGGACCTGCCCGATTTTATCCACCTGCCCTACGCCGAGGCCATGGCCAAGTACGGCACCGACAAGCCGGACCTGCGCTTCGACTGCCCTATCGTCGAGCTCAACCCCGTCATGGGGGGTACTGACTTTGGCCTGTTTAATTCCCTCCTGGAAAAAGACGGCCTGATCGCGGGCATCGTAGCTACCGGCTGCGCCGGCTATACCCGCAAGCAGCTTGATGCGCTGACCCACTTTGTCAAAGAGCCGCATCGCGGCGGCAGTGGCCTCGTCTACGTCAAGTACAATGAGGACGGCAGCGTCAAATCCTCGGTGGACAAGTTCTACAGCCAGGAACATCTGCTGCAAATTGGGGAAGCGGCTGGTGCCCAGCCCGGCGATCTGCTCCTGATCGTTGCCGATGCGCTCAAGGGCAAAACCCGCCGCATCCTGGGCGACCTGCGCCTGCACATGGCCCGCACCGAAGGCTGGATTGCCCCGGACAAGTGGTCGGTTTTCTGGGTGGTAGACTTCCCCCTGTTCGAGGAAGATGAGGAAACCGGCGAACTCACTTTTGCGCACCACCCCTTCTGCATGCCACGGGAGCAAGACCTCGAGTACCTCTACAGCGACCCGCAGCGGGTCGTGGCCCAGAGCTACGACATGGTGATCAATGGCAATGAGATCGTGAGTGGCAGCATCCGGGTGCACCGCAAGGAGGTGCAGGACAAGATCTTTGACATCCTCGGCCTGTCCGAGGAGGAGAAGGAAGCCAAATTTGGCTTCATGTTGCGGGCCTTTGAGTATGGCGCGCCGCCTCATGGCGGCTGCGCCTTCGGTCTGGACCGCATGGTCATGCTCATGGCTGGCGAGAAGAGCATCCGCGATGTGATCGCCTTCCCCAAAACCGCCGGTGGGCGCGACCTGATGATGGACGCCCCGGCGAGCGTGCCGCCTGAGGCATTGGGAGAGTTAGGGATCAAAATAAAGGAGTAGCCTGCTCCTCTAATAATGTCAAGAACCCAAACGCCGGTCTTCTCTCGAAGGCCGACGTCGCGATTAGCACAAGCTCGCGTTTAGGGCGCGAAAAAATCTTCATGTAATGCCTACAGGGGAGTGAAGCCTAGGGCCTCCAGATCGGCCACATCCTTGTCTGCCACCGCCACTTCAAATACAGAGTTGGAAGGGCAGGTACAAGCCATACAAACGACCTGTTCGCTAGCCGTCACCTTCCGGCTGTTCAGGACTACGATCCCTGCCTCGGCAAGGTATTCCAGCATTGCCGCTTCGGAGGTTTCGTCGCGGGAGCCAGTGTACAGGCCCACCCAGGGGTCGGCACATTGGGTTTCCACATAACTGTGGGTGAAGGGGATTTGCTCATCCAACTTGATGGGTTCACAC
>RFHL01000393.1 GCA_003696875.1 Bacteroidota bacterium
CCTGCAGGCAGACTACCCGGGCCAGCGGAAACCGGCCCGCCATGTCAAACAGATTTCCTCCACCCTTCTGATCGTATCCCCGCAGAGCAAAAAGCCGGGTGAGCGCCAGAATGAAAGGCAGCGCCGCCAGTCTTCCGTCAAGGCGGGTGATCTCCAGCGGACCACCCTCGTTGCCGGGCGATTCCAGCCGCCAGCGAATATCCGCCGTAGTCGGCCACTCCGTGACGTGCTTTTTTACGAACTTCGTGGCCAACTCGATCGCCTGCTCCCACTGCGTGTCCGCCTCCAGCGGGGCAAAAGCCGGGGCAGGGTAAATCATCGCGTCTTTGTCCCTTCCCCATTCCCCGGGTCGCTCGACCCATTCGAGCACCAACCGGAACCGCTCGATCCTGTTCCTGTCATCCTTGGTGGGCATGGGTATCAATACCGGGATTTCCACCCGCGCCGATTGCGGCAGGCGCGCCAGACACGCAACACCGAAAACAAGGCGGCCTGGCTCGCCGCCGTTCTGAGGCTTTGCAAAGAGCTCGATCACCGTATCCCGGAGCAGCGGCACCGGAGCGGCCAGTTGCAGATCCTTGGCCAATTCCGGCAGATTCGCCAGAAAGGCGGGCTCGTCGCCCTCGTTCTGCGACGGCGGCAGGTGGTTGTCGTTCTGGGAAGACAGCGAATGCTCCACCAGCTTGCGAAGATCCCCCACGTAATTCTTTGCAGGCCCGTCAAATTCCAGATTCCCGTCGGGGCCATGCCCGGAAGCCTGCCCGTGTACAGCTTGCCAGCATAGGACGAAAAACGCCCGAGAACCCGGCCCGTTAAGATTTGGGTCGATCGGCTGCCTATTCTGCCCTGCCTCGATCCAGTCAACCTTTTCCCACTTTCCTCCCCGGGAACGTCCAATCTTCTCATGCTCGATAGCCTGAATCCTCTCCCTCAACTTCTCGATCGAGTCGGCCCCGGGGCCTTCAATGTTTTTGCTATCGTAAACGATTTCCACGGGAAGCCACTCCGTGTTAACCTCAAACCATCCTCTGTCCTTCGATCTTCCAGTCTTGATAAAACGTTTCGCGAATTTGCCTCCGCCTTCGTCAAGTGTTTCAAGCATTTCGTTGACCCACTTGGTAACCGATCCTTTTTCGGTTACTTCCCAGTTCGCAATCATGTTGGCCCAGGTGTGTCTCCTCGGATTAAACTCCCTCTTTAACCAGCTCCCGTGTTTGTCCGATCCGGTCGTGCTCATCTCCTGGGCAGCGTAAAGCATGAGCATGATTAAGGCTCTGCCCCCTGGTTTTGCGGA
>RFHL01000394.1 GCA_003696875.1 Bacteroidota bacterium
CCTGCAGGATTTCTCTGAGAATCTTGTCCCGTGCAGAGGCTCCCTCGATGGTCACTCGCCAGGAATCCCGGGTGATCGGTTGAGAGTCCATGTCAGGAAGGTCTGGCCCAGAAAATTCGATCTCCCATGCATCGGTTGCCTGAGTCAGCTCCTGGATGCCCCCTTGGTGAAGCACCTCTCCCTTGTGAAGGATGATGACCTTCTCGCACAGGGATTCAGCATCCGACAGGATATGCGAGGAGAATAGCAAGGATGTACCTTCGTGGACCACTTCCCGCAGGACTTCCTTGACCGTTTCCCGGCCCAGTGGATCCAGTCCGGACATCGGTTCATCGAGCAGCAGAAACTGGGGGCGATGCATCAGCGCCTGGGCCAGGCCAATGCGTTGAATCTGCCCCTTGGAGCAATGTTGCAGGCGCTGGTCCAGTACGTGGGCAAAATCAAGGCGCTCAGCCCAGTGGTGAATGCTTGATCGACGATCAGCCCCCGGCATGTTCGATAGTGAACCGAAGGCATCAAGAAGTTCCCGAGCAGAAAGATGGCGATAGAAATACGGCTGTTCGGGCATGAATCCAACCTGGGAACTGGGAAGCTTGGTGGCGACCTTCCTGCCTTCAAAGCGAATCTCGCCTGAATCCGGGCTGCACAGGCCGCAGAGGATGCGAAAAGTGCTGGTCTTGCCGGCACCGTTGGGGCCGAGGTAGGCCGTGGATACACCCGGCTCAACCCGAAAACTGATATTATTAAGTATCGTCCTACGGTGTTGAACGATGTGGCCTGCGGGCACAACCAGCGAAAGCCCATCTACCTTAAGGATTGGAGTCATTTTCCATCGCTCCCCTGCATGCCTCTGGCTGCGACAGGCTTGTGTGGTGAGTGGTAGAGTTGAAATCGCTTGAGAGTCACGCTACTGACAAGCCTGCCATCCATAAAGGTGATATGGCCACCATCAGGAAGCAAGGCTGGAAGCCGGACACCCTGCCTTGCCAGCAGCTCAGGTGGGCCCGGTGGAATGCCAAGGGTCTTCAGGCGA
>RFHL01000395.1 GCA_003696875.1 Bacteroidota bacterium
CCCCTGGGACGAGTCTGGCCTTTGGCACAAGTATAGCCTGGCCTATCGCACCCTGGAGCGGGAAGCCCGTACCCCCCGGCGTCGGCCGGATGGCCTCTTGTCCGACACCATAGCAGCCCTGGACCAATGGTACCTGTTGCAACGCTTGCGCTTTGGTTGCGCCCTGCTCAACCGGAAGCAGGTCCTGGCTGAGGAAAGCAATCTGGCGCTGATGCCAGCCCTGCTGGCTCAGGTTGTCAGACAGGCAGGTGATGGCGCGGATGTGCCCCTCATCGAAGCCTATGCCCTTGTGTATCAGCTCCAGGAAGGAGGGGCAGATACCCTGTTTGGCCAGGCCCAGACTATGGTAGAGAAAAACAGGTCCTTGCTACCCCACGGTCAGATCAAGGAACTCTATGCCTATCTGATGAACCACTGCATCCAGCAGATCAATGTGGGCCGTAGTCCATACGAGGAGACCTTGTTGGCACTCTATCAGACCCAGCTGGATCAGGGCATCCTGCAGCAGGAAGGCCATCTGTCTCCCTGGGATTTCAAGAACATCGTCTCCTTGGGAATCAAAATGAAGCGCTATGCCTGGCTGGAATCCTTCCTGGCGGAATGGGGCCCCCAATTGCCCGAGGTCGACCGCGAAGCCGCCATGCGCTACAACGAGGCCATGCTGCGCCATGCACAGGGGCGCTCCGGGGAGGCCTTGCGCCTCCTGAGAGACCATACCTTCCAGGATCCCTTCTATGAGTTGGGCGCCCGCACCACCCTGCTCAAAATTTATTTTGAGCGGGAAGATGAAGAAGCCCTCAACTATCATCTGGATGCTTTTGGCCACTACGTGCGCCGGCCGCGGGCAGTAAGTGTTACCCAAAAAGCCTTATACAGCGCCTTGATTCGATATACCCGGCGTCTGAGCCGGGTGCGCATTCGCCTGAAGTACGGGCTGGCAAGGCCGGCCGAGTTGGCGCGCTTACAGGCGCAGGTGAAGGAAAATCACCAGGTTGCTCAGCGGGCCTGGCTACTGGAGCAGCTTCAGGTTTTATCTCAGGCCCCCGAGGGTTAGGTTTTTCCGGATCCCGAAAAGCCGTAGGCGTCATTCCGGTCTCCTTGCGAAAGGCCCGGTTGAAGGAGGCATAGCCTAATCTGGATTGTTAGCGTTTGGGGGGCTTCCTCGCTTCGCTCATTCCTTGCGGGGGCGCTAGGGAGTCCGAAAGATGAGGCGGGATTTTTTTGTCACAATTCGGGGTCGATCCTTAACTTGCTTCTACAAAATCCACCATAGATTATGAAAAAGATAGCGCTCTATGGGCTTTTCGCCCTCCTTTTTGTTGGCTTTGCTGCTTGCGGCGAAGAAAACAGTAGCACTGGACAGGCCAGTGCTGATCCGAATACCGAAGCCGCTCCGGAGGAAGCTGCCGACCTCAAGCCGTCCCATAAGGGCGTATGTCTCTGGGATGGTGCCGGTCTGCGCGATGCGGCCGGCAAAGGCGCCAAATGGATGACGGGGATTAGCTTTGGAGAGGTCGTGAGCCTAACAGGTAATGAAGAGGAAGTTGCCTCTGAAGACCGGACCTACATAGAAGTGGAATTGGTCGATGGCCAGAAAGGCTGGGCCAACGGATACCTTTTTGCCAAGGGCGCTATGCGCGCCGTAGCCCTCGCTGATATGGACGTGTACAAGCGGCCAGACCTGACGACCTTTACCGGGGACAAGTTTAGCCGGGGCGAAATCTTTGCCCTGGTGCCCTCGGACAAGGAGGGCTGGATGGAGGCCTATGGCAAGGAAAAGAAAAAGGCCGGCTGGGTGCAGGCTTATGAGGAAAGCTACAGCACCGATGAGGTGGACGTAGCGGTGGGGATACAGGTGTACAAAGCGCTGCAGGAAGATGATCCTGCCAAGCAGGAAGAAGCGCTTAATCAATTGGCGAGTAGCAGCACCTTCAGCCGCTCCCCCCTGATGAGCTTTGTGGATGAAACCCTGGCCGGAATCGCGCCGCTGCCCGAACTCCCGGCCAATCAGCTCTACATCATGGCCGAAAATCTCAATGTGCGCAGTGAGCCGGACAATGAGGCCGAAAATGTGCTTTTCCAACTCAACAAAGGCGACATCTGCAACATCCTGGAGCGGGGACAGCGCGTACAGATCCGCGAGATGGATGACTATTGGTACAAAATCGAAAAAGATGGCCAAAGCGGCTGGGTGTACGGCTACTTCACCTCCAAGCGGCGCTAGTGCTCTGTCAAGTACCGAATGAAGGGTGATCGCTGCATCTTTTTCCGCATCTCTGCGTTGAAAAATGCCTCATTTGGCCCGCCAAACTTCCCGG
>RFHL01000396.1 GCA_003696875.1 Bacteroidota bacterium
CTGTCGGTCTGCTGGTCGGCCAGCAGGAAGCTGATCATGGCCACCAGGGCACTGGCAAAGGAGAGGGCGGTAAATAGCTCACCGATGGTGCCAGGAGAGAAAAAACTCATGCGATTGCGAGGATTGTGAAGTCTGTCCGGGAAAGGCACGCTGGCTCAGGCAGGCCTGAGCGGCGCGGGACCCGTGGCGGAAATAACAAGGGCTGAGGCTGGGGCGGCCCTATCGGGCCGAGGTGGGAACGACGGTCTCGCCGCCGGTGATGTCGGTGGGCTCGTACTTGGAGGGGCACTTCATCACGATGCGGTCGGCGACAAAGCGCTCGCCCTGATAAGCCCCGATCACGACCACCTTTTCGGCTTGCTCAAAGTTGATGGGCTTGGGGTCGTAATAATACACAGTTTCCACGGCTTTCAGGGTGTCGCGCATGGCGAAGGTGAAGAGGTCGGTCGCCGGATCGTACTGGGCGGCGTCCCGCTCGACCCATTCGCCCACGATGTGTACTTCTTTGCCCGAGGCCTTGGCCGAGGCGAAGTCGGTATAGACGCTGGCACTTTGGGAGAAATTGATGCCGAGGACCACGAGGAAGATGGCCAGGGCAGCCAGGACGACGATGTGGATAGTTTTCATCTCGGAAAAGGAGCTAGAGTCAGGAATAAAGAAGGGGGTCAAGAGGCAAAGGCAAGAAACCGGTCAGGAGGTAGCGTTGTCAGAGCCGGTCAGCTCGTCGATCCGGCTTTCCAAAGCCTGGGCTTTGCGGCCGCTTTGGATCAGGAAAAAGACGATGCCTCCAAAAATCACCAGCAGGACAGCCAGCACGGCAAAGACCTTGTCCGAGCGGAGCAGGACCCCCGGCTGGGCTTGAAGCAGAAGGTGGTACAGGGACGCAAAAAGCATCATGGGTGGGAAACTTGAGATTCGTATTGATGGCGGGCATGCCAGCTTTCCAGGCGGTAACGCAGCGAGGCGATCCGGGTGCGGAGCTCGTAGGCCCATACCCCGAGCAGCACAAAGCCCAGCAGGCTGGGGTAGAGGAGCAGGCGGTAGGTGTTGTCGATGCCTTCACGCATGAAGATGAAAGAGCCGCCCCCGGCATCGCTGTCGGCCGAGGTGGGATGCAGCCCGGGCAGCATCTTGGGCACGATAAAATAGAGCGGGATCAGGGTGGCGAAGGCAAAGATGTTGTAAGCGGCCGCGATGCGGGCGCGCTGTTCTGGCTCTGAAAAGGAACTGCGCAGCAGGAAATAGGCCAGATAAATCAGCAGGGAAATGAGGGCGCAGATGATGATGGGATCATTGGTCCACCAGGCGGCGGGATCGGTCCAGGCGAGGTGAGGCTTCCAGGCCACCCGGCCCCAAAGGGTGCCGGTGATGAGCCCCAGGACCATAAAGAGCATGCCCAGTCGGGCCGCTTCGCGGGCCCGGATGTCGGCCAGCAGCGGCGGGCTGCTCGGCGTCTGATCCGGGTCGGTGAGCCGCAGCAGCCGGATGCTGTGGTAGAGCGACATGCTCATCATCACGATCACCACAAACCACATCGGCACGTGGTAGAAGAGGTTGCGGCTGCTCTGGCCCAGCCCCGGCAACTCGGGCAGCTCGGCGAGCATGCCGTAGGTGAGTCCATAGAGGAGCAGTCCTACCGCGAGGACTTTGTATGCCACAGACCAGATCGAGCGCCGCTTCATATTCCTGAAAACCGGTTTTCCCGGAAAAGGTTCCTGTTTGAGAGGGGTATTTCCCGCCGCAGGGCCGGGAAAAACACCGGGGGACAAATTTAAACAAAAGAGCCGGACTGACCGTAAAAAATGTCGGGCAAAGGCTTGGGGAGATTAAGGCAATCTCCTATCTTTGTTGCCCCCTCGGGTGATTAGCTCAGTTGGTTTAGAGCGCTGTCTTCACACGGCAGAGGTCACTGGTTCGAATCCAGTATCACCCACCCCTCATA
>RFHL01000397.1 GCA_003696875.1 Bacteroidota bacterium
CCGGACAAGACTATGCCGGTACCAGCCGGCTCTTCACCAAAATGAGTGCGGCGGGCGTGTGGTGGTCAGGTCGTAACCACCTTGGAGCCGAGGCATTAGGGATAGAGGGGGTACGGGGAACCCTGAGCCCCCAAAACATCCTTCGATCGGCCCATGCTCTCTTTGCTGCCGGGGCCAACCACCTGTATCTGGCAGGCCCCGAACCCCGCTGGGAGGCGGCGACTCCGCCTGCACGTCAGCATCTGCAGCGGCGGACCGCCGGGCTGGGCCTATTCGCAGCCGAGGCATTGCCTGCCCTCAATCAATATTTGGCTCGATGCCAGTATATGTTGCGGCAAGGCCAGGCAGCTACGGATGTATGGGTCTATTATCCTTTTCTGGGCTTTCCTCCGGCCTGGGCAAATGAGGAAGAGGCCCAGCCGGCTTTTGGGGCGGAAGCGCCCCGCATGGGCGTGTGGCCAAATCTTCCCCGGGCGACCGATCCGAGGGTGGCCTGGCTGAGGGAAGTCCAGCCTTTGATCGCGCATCTGGAGGAACGAGGGCTGAACTGGACCTGGGTAAATGATGAGATCCTGCAGCAGGCGGCCTGGAATGAAGGCCACTGGCAAAGCCAGGGGCTCAGCGCTCAGCTGGTCGTCCTGGCCGATTTGCCTCACATCGAGTGGGAGACCGCCCACCATCTCTATGAGCACTTTCAGGCTGGCGCTCCGATCCTGACCTATGGAAACCCGGCCAACCGCCAGCCAGGCTTTATGGATTACCAAAAGAGAGACCAGGAGATCGCGGTTTGGATGCAAAGCCTGGCCCCGCCAGATCGGCCAAAGACCCTAGAGGCCTTTGGCGATCACCTGCTGACGCTGGCCGAAGAACGGCCGCTTGTCTACGTAGAGCCCATGGGCGCGCTGCTGCACCACCGGTCCCAATGGGCCGATGGGAGCGACCTGCTTTTCTTTGCCAATGAGCAGCCCCGGGATCGCGTGCTGGCGGTGCGACCGACTGAGACCGGACGGCAGACCTATTGGCTGGATCCCTGGTCGGGGGCGATACTTGATCTGGGGAAAACTGAATCCGGACAGATACTGAGACCGGCCTTGCCGGCCTATCGGGCCGGCTTCTTGCTTTTAAGCCCTAGGCCGCTAGCCACGGACGCCGCGCCAGCTACCTTGCCGATCGACGGGCGTCCCCTGTCTCGCCTGGAACGGGTGGCCGTTCGGACCCTGAACCAGTGGGACCTGCTGGTACCGGCCCGCCAGGGACAGTCCCTATTTGCGCGACGCGATACCAGTCTCTTTGACTGGCGGGGCGAACCGGCCCTGCAATATGCAGGCAGTGAGGGCCGCTATTCGATAGATTTTGAAATGGGAGAGCCCCAGCCGGGGCATCGTTACCTCCTCGACCTAGGCGAGGTACAAGTCCTGGCCGATCTATGTGTCAATACCTATGCCGCAGGTCAGAGTTGGGTGGCTCCTCATCGGGTAGACATCACCCCATACCTCAATGCCGGCTTGAATACGCTGGAAATCTGGGTGCAACCGCCTCCCCGAAACCGCTGGGTTGGGCTGGCCCGGCAAGGAGAGGAGGCGTTTGAACCCTACCGGCAGCAGTCGCTGCTGCCGGCGGGCTTGCTGGGACCGGTGCGGGTATGGGAGGTACGGGAGGCTGACAGCCCCTAAGGCTGGGCCGCCAACTGCGACATACAGCCAAAGCATTCCAGACTGCTGCGGGCGGGCTGACAATCCGGGCCATCCACCATCAGAAAGCTTAGCCCCACCTGAAACGAGAGGCTCTCGATTCGCGGCGTACTGGTGACATCATACCCGATGACGCCTTCTTCCACCAAGTGGGCGCTCTCCAGATCCACAAAGGGAGCCTGATTACCGGTAAGCCAGGTAGCCCGTAGGTCGACAGAGGTAATTTCCCCCAGCCGCCAGCGGAAGCCAGCGGCGGCTCCATAGCTCAGCGTCACCCGGCTGGTAATCTTCTCCGGTTCTGGGCAGTAATCATCGTGATCCAGGTCCAATCGCAGGACTTCATTGCTGGTAAAGATCCGGGTGCCGACAAGGGCCTCCCCATACAATTGCCAGGGCCAGCGCTCAGAGGTCATGACGCGCGCTTTGCCGTGCGCTCCAAAAACGTGGTTTTCCACCGCGAGATCACCGGTTTCTACCAAGGGATGTAGGACGGGGACCGCGAAGGCCTCTTCGCCGCCAGATACGTAGGTGAAGCTAGTACCGAGTTGCCACTGCATGAGCGCGCCTGCGCCCCGGGGCGCCTGCATGAAGTCTAGTCCAAAGCCTGCGCCGGGGCGGTAGCCACTGGCGGCCATGGTCTCCTGCGGCTGGTGATACAGGCCGTAGACCTCCATGCGCCCTTGGGACCAAGCGGTGGGGATCAGAAGGAGAAATGCCGCAGAACAGGCAAGGAGGGTAGAAATATGTTTCATTTCGAATGGGGTAGGGGGATCCAGATGAATGTAGGGGGTGGTTGCCAGGAAAATACCCATTTTCTCTACCTGGCTCAAGACCTGTTATCCCAAAATGATCAAGCGTGCGCCTTGGGCGAATATCCGTGCTCATAAAAAAATGGGGCTCCCCGAGGGGAGCCCGCACTGAATGCGATTTGGTACAAATCAAGCAATCAGGATTAGCCTTGGATGTTGACGCAATTCAGATCTTCAAAAGCCGTGATAAGGCGTTTGATCATGGCCTTTTCACCTTCGCGAAGCCATACCCGGGGGTCGTACTTCTTCTTGTTCGGCTTGTCTTCCCCTTCGGGATTACCGATCTGGCCTTGCAGGTAATCGTGGTTGGCAGCTTCATAGGCACGCACCCCATCCCAGAAGGCCCACTGCGTGTCGGTGTCGATGTTCATTTTGACGGCACCGTACTCAATGGCTTCGCGGATTTCGCTGCGGCTGGAACCGGAACCTCCGTGGAAGACAAAGTTAATGGGGTTGGGGCCGGTCCCGAATTTCTCCTGAACAAAGTCCTGGGAGTTTTTGAGGATGACGGGCGTCAGCTTGACGTTGCCGGGCTTGTATACCCCGTGAACGTTGCCAAAGGCAGCGGCGATGGTAAAGCGGTCGCTGACTGCCTTAAGGCGCTCGTAGGCATAGGCCACTTCGGAAGGCTGGGTATACAGCTTGGAGGAATCCACGCCGGTGTTATCGACGCCGTCTTCTTCGCCGCCGGTTACGCCGAGCTCGATCTCCAGCGTCATACCGATGGCCGCCATGCGCTTGAAGTATTCTACCGAGGTGTCGAGATTGTCCTCAATGGGCTCCTCGGAGAGGTCTAGCATGTGGGAGCTGTACAGGGGCTTGCCATAGGTTTCGAAGTGCTTCTCACCATACTCCACCAGCCCGTCGATCCAGGGGAGGAGTTTGCGGGCGGCGTGGTCAGTGTGCAGAATGACGGTCACCCCATAGGCCTCGGCCATGCGATGGACGTGGTGGGCACCGGAGATGCTACCCTGAATGGCCGCATATTGCCCATCATTGCTCAGGCCTTTGCCAGCAAAGAAGACCCCGCCACCGTTGGAAAACTGGATCATCACCGGCGAATTGACGTCGCGGGCGGCTTCCAGTACGGCATTGACGGTGTTGGTGCCGACTACGTTGACGGCAGGTAGGGCAAAGTTATGTTCGTTGGCGTAGTTGAGCAGTTCCGTGACTTCATCACCATGGAGGACGCCGGGACGAAATTTGCGATTGGTAGCGATCATGTAATTGGTAATTAGGATGAACTTGGGAGGGTTTCACAAGAAGATAGGCGAAAGTAGTAATCAAAGCAAATGTAAATAATTTGCTCAAAGCCTGAAATGCGAAAAGTCTTTTGTCACCACAACCTTTGTTATCAGGCGCTCGCGCGCTGCAGTCGGTCATTGATGGCCCGGCCCAGCCCGTGGTCCGGGACCGGCTCGGCGATGATATGGTCCAGCCGGGCCGCATCCAGGCGGCGCATGGCCCCAAATAATCGCTGGGCAGCCTCACCCAGGTCGCCACGAGGGCTCAGTACTTCGATCATCGCCACCGGCAGGGCAGGTGCCTGCCTAAAGGCCAGCACCCCCACGCGCTGCCCTGCCAGTCCCGGCAGCAAAGCGGCCGGATTTCCGATCTGCAGCCGGGTACCCGGTGCATAGTGACTTTTGAGCATGCCCGAGGCCGTCGGGTCCTCGGTATGTCCTTTCCGCAGCGATACCGGCCCCACCAAGGCCTCGATGTCTTCCAGGGCCATGCCGCCCAGGCGGAAGACCTCCACTTGACCTTCCCGCTCATCCATCCCCACGATGGTGGACTCTACCCCGATGCCCGCCGCTCCACCATCCAGGATGTAGGGAATGCGGTTTCCTAGCTGGGCTGCGACATGGGCGGCTTCGGTCGGGCTGATATAGCCAAAGGGATTCGCGCTGGGCGCCGCCAGCGGAAAGTCAAGCTGCTGCAGCAAGGCGAGGGTCAGAGGGTGCCGGGGAATTCGGATGGCGACCCGTGGCTTGCCCGCGGTTACCAGGTCGGGGATCCGCTCGGTGCGCGGCAACAGCAGCGTCAGTGGGCCCGGCCAGCAGGCCTTGGCCAGTCGGCGCAGCGGCGCCGGGAAGTGGGTCACTAGCCC
>RFHL01000398.1 GCA_003696875.1 Bacteroidota bacterium
GGAATGGCTCGACTTCACGGTCGAGGCGGCCGGTAGCCGGGCCCGCCTGCGGTGGACCACTGCCCGGGAAGAGGGCAATGCCTACTTTGAGGTGGAGCGCAGCCGGGACGGCCGGCAGTGGGAGCGCCGGGGACAGGTGGCGGCAGGCACCCAGCCGGGAGGGCCGCAGGCCTATACCTTCGAGGACGCCCAGCCCTTGAGCGGGGAGGGCTTCTACCGCCTGCGGCAGGTGGATATCGACGGCAGCAGTTCGCTGAGTGCGGTAGTGCGCTGGACGCAGACGGGCTTCGCCTGGCGGGTGTACCCCAATCCTGTACGGGGCCGGCTTTTCCTTGACCTCCCGGCCGGTACCCTGCTGCGCCTGCTCGACGGGGCCGGGCGCGAGGTGGCCCGCCATCAGGTGCAGGCCGAGGGCGAAAGCTGGACGCTGGACCCGTCGCTGCCACCGGGGGCTTACTGGCTGCAAGCCCTGCCCGCCACAGGGCAGCCTTGGCACCGCCGCTTGCAGGTGGAATAGACCCGGGATGATGCGTAACTTGGAAACAAAACCATGCGACGACTTCTCCGCCTCCTGCCCGGGCTCTGGCTGGCCAGCCTAGCTTGCCAGACCCCGCCCCCGGCTGCTGCCCCCTACCTCATGACCGTCGCCGGCCCCCTCCCTGCCGCCGCGGCTGGACCCGCCCTGATCCACGAGCATATCTTGGTGGACTTTATCGGGGCGGATTCCACCGGCTACCACCGCTGGGAACGGGATTCGGTGATTCCGGTGGTGCAGCCATTCCTGGAGGCTGCCCGCGCCCAGGGCGCGCAAGTCCTCATGGAATGCACCCCGGCCTACCTGGGGCGCGACCCGCGCCTGTTGCAGACGCTGTCGGAGCAGACCGGCCTGCATATCCTCACCAATACCGGCTACTACGGTGCCGTAGGCAACAAATACCTGCCGGCCCATGCCTACACTGAGACGGCGGCCGAGCTGGCCGCGCGCTGGATTGCAGAATGGGAGGAGGGCATCGAAGACACCGGCATCAAGCCGGGGTTTATCAAGATCAGTGTGGAGGTCGATACCCTCTCTGACCTGCACCGCAAGCTGGTGCAGGCGGCCGCGCAGACGCACCTTGCGACGGGCCTGACCATCGCTTCGCACACCGTATTCGCCGTGCCGGCCTTCGAACAGCTGGAGGTGCTCACGAAGGCCGGGGTCGCTCCCGAGGCGTTTATCTGGGTGCATGCCCAGGGCGAGCCCGACCGGAGGACCCATCTCGAAGCCGCCCGGCAGGGCGCCTGGATCAGCCTTGATGGCCTGAACCCCGGCAATCAGGGCGACTATGTCGTCATGCTGGAAAACCTGCGCGCAGCGGGCCTGCTGCACCGGGCGCTGCTTTCGCATGATGCCGGCTGGTACACCCCCGGCGAAGCCGGAGGGGGTGATTTCCGCGCGTATGAGCCGCTCTATACCACCTTCCTGCCGCGCCTGCGCGCGGCCGGTTTCACCGAGGCTGAGATTGAGCAACTCACCGTCACCAACCCCGCCGAGGCCTTTGCGGTGCGGGTACGGGGGCTTTAATCGGTTTGTACCCCCCCTCTCGTTTCTCGCCTTTGGCCTCTAATCCCCTCTACTTAAACGCCTGACGGAGCGACCAGCAGCTATACAGGGCATAGCCATACCAGCGTCCTTCGGCGAGGCCGCAGAGGCGGTCCATGATCGTTTGGGCCTCGGCCCGGATGGGATCTGCCTTTGGCCCGGCGAGCTCGAAGGTGCGGCAGGCTTGCAGCACCAGGATTCTATCCGGGTTCTGCATCAAGTCGCGAAGGACGGGCAGGGCGGGCGCATCCGTGCCCAGGGCGAGCAGGGCGTCCACGGCCGCGAGCTGCACCACAGGCTCGGGGTCGTCCAGCAGGCTCAGGAAGCCGGGCTGGAGCACCCGGGCCTCCTCCCCGCGGGCCAGGCTGGCCTCGGTGGCCCAATAGCGCACCAGAGGGTGCGCGTGGGTGAGGTAGGGCGCAAGGGCATCCATTTCGCCCAGGTGGGCGATGTCTATGACCTTCAGGATGGTTTGTAAGGGAAAGGCACCACTGTCCCTGAGCGCTGCGTACACACTGCCCTCGCCTGCCAGCTGATGCATGTAGGCCTCGGGCAGGAAGCCACTGTCGCGGTACTCGAGCAGGTGCGCGCGCAGGGCCGCGCGGTGGGTAGCCAGGACTTCGGCATGGGCCGGGTCTCCGGCCAGGTTGTGGATTTCGTCGGGATCGCTCCGCAGATCGTAGAGCTCCTCGATGGGACGAGGGGTAGCCCAGAGGGCGGCTTGCGCCGGTGACAGCTGCCGCTCCGCCCGGGTTCGGTTCAGCACCTGATTGATCTCGGATTGATCCGAATAGAAATTGGGCTGGATGAGGGGGAGCTGGGGCAGGAAATTGCGAGTGTAGCGAAAGTCTTGGTTACGGACGGTGCGGGTCAGCTCGAAGCCTTCGTCCACCCGATCGGCGGAGCCGAAGACGTATTCCGCCTCCGGGGGCAGATCGCTCCCCAGAAAGGGGCGCCCCTGCATATAGTCGGGGATGTAGGCCCCGGCCAGCTTCAGCAGCGTAGGGGCAAAATCGACAAAGCTGACGAGTTGTCCGTCGGTGGTGCCGGGCGTAAGTCCGAGGGCGGCCTGCAAGGCTGCCGGGGCCTTGATGAGCAGGGGAACCCGCAGGCCCGAGTCGTAGGCCGCGCGCTTGGCGCGGGGCATGCCGGTACCGTGGTCGGCAAAGAAAAAAATCAGGGTGCTGTCTATGAGGCCGTCGGCCTCCAGATTCGCCAGGATCTGACCCACCTGCTTGTCCATGGCGGTGACATTGTCGTAGTAGCGGGCCCAGAGGGCGCGCACTTCGGGGATGTCAGGATGATAGGGCGGGAGGACGACCTCCTCGGGCCGGTGGCGCTCCTCGGGGCTCAGGTAGGCGCTGATTCGTTGGGCGAAGCTTTCGTCATCGCCAAAAATCTGCGACTGATGCGTGATGCCCAGATTAATGACGCTGAAGAAGGGGGTACCGGCCGGCCGGCCTCGCCAGGGCGTCTCGGTTTCTGGCTTTTGAGGCCCATGGCCGGGGTCCACGTTGAGGCTCCACATCGTAGTGTCCAGAAAGTTGTAGTCTTCTTTGCCCCAGTTGGTGCAGTAGTAGCCTGCCGCCCGCATATAGTGGGGAAAACCCTTGATCTCGGCGGGCAGGCGTACCTCAGACCGCAGATGCATGCTGCCGAGGCTGTTGGCGTGGACGCCGGTGATGAGGGTGGAGCGCGCCGGCGCACAGACCGGCGCCGGGGCAAAGGCGCGGTCGTAGCGCACGCCCTGGGCGGCAAGGGCGTCCAGATTCGGCGTTACCGCTCCCGGAAAGTCATAGGCCCCCAGCATGGGGGTGATGTCTTCACAGCTGATCCACAGGATGTGGGGCCGGAACGGAAGCTGGCTGGCAGACCTATCGGAGGGTTGGCAGGCTAGCAAGCTGAGGAGAATGGGTAGTAAGGAGTAGCGCATGGGAGTAGGGATGATGTTTTGGCGTTATGCGTTATGAGGGGTGTCAATGACTGCGCCGTGCCCTGGCATGGGGGGCGTACTGCAGGACGCCTTTACGATGGCCGCTTGTCTCACGGCTCGGTTCTCAGGGTCCCGGCTCGGGGTCTCACCACTTTACCTCGCGTGGGGCAATTCCCACCCGCAGACCGCCCAGGGCACTCAGAGACCGGCGATCGGCTTCCTGCCGGTAGCGTCCCTCGATTTCGAAGAAAATGTCAGCCTCCCAAGGTTGCCAGCTCAGGCGGCCCTGAAGCTGGGTGACCTGGTAGGGCGTGCCCTGCCCGGTGAAGTTGTTGAAGTCGTCGGCCGGCCGGTTGACAAACGGGATGTCCACATTGCCGCCAAAGTTGATGCCGGCGCTGTCGAGCCCCTGGTTCAGCTTTGAAAAGACCAGGTGTACATTCCAGGCGGGGAAGGGGTGGTAGCGGGCTACCAGATGGTAGCCCTTCAGGTTGGCGCCAGCGGCGTGGCCCAGGGGCTGCCCGTAGTGGGTGTAGTTGCTGGCCTTGTTGAAGTGCTGATAGGTGTAGGGCCGCACCAGATTGTACTCGGCCTGCAGGTCGAGGGTGCGTACGCCAAAGGCGTCCACATACTTGGCACCGGCCTGCCAGCCGACTTTGTTGCCCCAGTAACCGGAGCCCTGATTGCGGACCCCGAAATTGTAATCGTCAATCAGCAATTGCCCGTAGAGCTGCACATGCCGTAGCAAATTGGCCTTGACTTGCAGGCCCATGAGCCCATTGTCCGGGCTGCCCGTGTACTGCTCAATGGCCCGGTAAAAGATGAGCGGATTCAGGTACTGCAGTTCGAAGCCGCGGTAGCCATTGGGCAGGTAGGGTTGGTAGACGATCGACTCAAAAAAGCCCACTGACAACCAGTTGTTGGGCTTGTAGGCCAGTTGGTGAAAGACCGCAAACTTGCGGGGGAAGGCCCCTTCGGTGTCGTTTTTGTTGCGGATGAAGTCGATGCCCTGGGTAAAGTGACTTACGTATTCCAGCTTCCAGATGCGGGCGGTGAGGGTGAGCAGCAGCACATCCGGCGCATGGTCAGAGAGCAGCAGGCTCTGGTAGCCATTGCCCCAGTGCATACGGTCCTTGCCAAACTTGACCCGCAGGAAATCAAAGGGCGACCAGGTCAGATAGGCGCGGCTGCTGAAGTAGTTCATGCCGTTGACATCGCCGAAGCGCTTCACAAAGCCCTCGCCGGGAATCAGTTCCCGGTCGGTGTAGCTGTTGAAGATGTACTGCGGGAAACGCATGACATTGTCGGCCACCTCGGTGTAGAAGCCCACCTTTTTGCCCACATGACCGCGCACCACCAGCCCTCGGGTGTTGTAATAGATGGGCAGCCAGGGCTGAGCTGCCCGGGGAAAATTGTTGCGGTCGACCCCGGCCGAGGTGTGCAGCACCGGATTGACCAGCAGGCGAAAGCCGGGTTTCTCCATCCGCAGCAGGTCGCGGCGGTTGGTGTAGAAGCGGCCCCAGAGGCCGCCGCGAGCCGCGGCGGCATAGTCATCATCGGTCAGCAGGCGCATGCGGTCATGCCAGCGCCGCTCCATGGGACTCAGCTGCGCGGTGTCCACCCGCGCCAGAAACGCCCCGGCCGCGAGGCGGCCGTAGGGCCTGATGTCCGAATGCAGAATGGTATCGGCATAGCCCCGGATGTCCATCCGATCCAGGTAGTGGTAGAGGTCGTGATTCAGCAGCAGGTCGTTGTCCTGTGCCTGGAGCAGACTCCCCAGCAGCAGCGGTAGCAGCAGCAGCTTTTTCATGAGGGGAAATTACGCATCGGCCGGGAGAATGCAAGGAAAAGGGGCGGGCGTCTGCCCGCCCCTGAGTCCTTCTTTAGTCCTGCTTTTGCAGCTTGTACGTAGCGGAAGCCCCGTCCGGTAGGCTGATCCGCAGCCCATAGAGGCCGGCCGGCAACTGCCCGATCATCAGGCTTTGCGTGCCGCCAGTTCCCAGGTTCGTCTGCCGGGAGATATGCCGGCCCGTGAGATCGAATAGATCAAACTGTGCCGGGCTCCGTAGCCCCTGGATCTGGACTTCCTGCCCTTGTATCGGGTTGGGAAAGACCTTGATGTGGCTCAGGGCGTTGGGTTCGTTGCTATCTGTCGTCGCTCCCAGCTCGGAAAAGTCGATGAACGCATCGTTGCCAAAATACCAATAGTTGATCGGGCTGAGTTGGTCATTGACGATCATCTCTGGCACCACGATGGGCAGGTGAAAGCGCTCGTTTTGGGTGAGAACCGTGGGGGCCATGGTCGGATACAGCACCCGGCCATCCCAAAGGAAATCCCCATCGCTGATCCGTTTGGCGGGGGTTCTGAGGCCGGTTTCTACGGCCAGTCCGGCAATGCGCAGGTTGGGGGCCAGGTTGTTGAGTTCTCCGTAACCTATATAACCGGTGTCGCTGTCCACCCAGCTGTAGAAGAGGTAGCGACCGTCTTCGGTGCGCGACATTTGCGGCTGTTTATCCATGGAAATCAAATCCCCTGTGCCAGGGTCTGGGGTGCCAAATTCTCCGGAGAACGTATAGGCCGGGGCCACCATCCACGCCTGCCAACTGAAGCCCCCATCATAGGTCGCGAGGTCATACATCCCATGCCAGGGGACATCCCCTGGCTGGTAGGGATAGGGATCGTAATCCCGGGCTCCGATCACGTGGACGAAGAGGTGCAGGTTGCCATTGACGTCGACGCTCATGTCCAGTTCGGGTTCTATGCCCAGGCCTGCCTCACCTACCGTAAGAGAGTCAGACAGGCTGGGAAATGCATTCAGATCCAGATCGGTGGGCAGGCCCCAGCTTTGGCCGGCATCACTGGATTTGATGAAAACTGGCTGGTAAGCTGCCAGGTTGCCGCCTGTCAGGTCGGCGGCAAAGGCAATATAGCCGGTCATGCCATCAGGGGAAAAGGCCATGTTGGGCACGCTGCTATACGGATTCCCATCCTGGGTGAGGTCATAGGGAATGCGGATTTTCTGATGGATGGCCCAGTCCACATCTCCGGTTGCGGCATTGTAGACCCCTTTGTAGACGATGGTGGTGTCCACGAAGTGGGAGCCATCGTACACCTGCTCGGCCATCCAGAACTCTCCAGGCAGGCCGGCACACAGGCCGCCTGGCACATGCTTGGGACTCGAGTTAAACAGATACTGTTCGGTAGAGGTGACGTTGCCGGTGCTCGAAATATGGCTGACACCAGCCACCAAACCGATATTGCCGGGGGTAGGGAACATATCCGTAGAGCCCGTCCAGACAGCCTTGGCATCCATGGGATTCTGGCTGCCTGCTGGGTTATAGGCCAGGATCTGCGGCGTGCGCCCGTATAGGGTATATACCTGGTTCAGGGGACCTGCGTCTACGTAAAAACTGTTTCCCCCATCGGTGGAGAGGTCGTAGCGAAATTTCCCGTTTTCTATACTGCCCCCACCATAGATCGTGATGTCATGGCGGTGGAGGAAGAGGACGAGTCCAGGCTGTCCACCGCGGCTAGCATATTCTGCTGGGGGAGGATGCCATGAAGGGGAAAGAGGTTGGATTCGATCAGGTTGGAGGCGCGTCCGAGTTGAACCGGGTTTACCTGCGCGAAGAGCATTCCGGAAAAGCAAGTCAGGAGGAGAGCGAAAAAGTACTTCATCGTGGAAGGTTGATAGGTGTAGAACAATGCTTCCAAGGTAGGGCCCCCCCAAGTTTACCTCCCTCATCCCGATTGAGGGCCGGGAAAGGTAAGAAATGGCGGTACTTTGTTGGGATTGACAAATGGGGGGTCCGCCGCGGAAGGGGGCGAAAGGGGGTAAAAAAAAACCCGCTTGCGATAGGCCTCCGGTTGAAAAATCTCATGCTGGAAGCAGCGACGAGCCCGCCTGGCTTTCCCGGGAGAATGGGGGCCTGGGGGACATGCCCGTTTCCGGACCCACCCCACTACCCAATCCACCTCATGGGCCTCGCGGCCGTCGGGAATGTCGAGCTTTCCGATCAACCGGTCAATGACCGCGACTGGTACCGGATAGGGCCGCTGCGCATTTTGGCGGAGAAGTTGGACGTAGGGCACTTCAAGATAGACGACCTTTACCCGGCCCCCATATTCGGTGAATAGGTCGATCCAGCGGCTGCGCATATCGCGGGTGAGGTTGGTGGCGTTGAACACAAAAGATGTCCGCGCTCGCATGAAGATGCGGGCTTGCTCCTTGCCCATCTGGATGACCCGGCCGTTGCCTTTTTTATCCTGAGGATCAATGCCGTGCGCTCGGCGAATGTCGTCCAGGGAGAGCACCGGCCAATCGGACAGCTCGCGCTGCAGGTAGGTGTCCTTGCCGCTGCCGGGCAGCGCCGAGAGGACGACGACCGCAAACTTGAGGTCGTCGTAGGGGACATAATCGGGCGTAGCGCCAGCCTTGTTGAGGTACCAATAACGGGTGTAGGGGGTGGCAAAAGTCCTGGGCTGGCCCAGGCAGTGGTTTTCCTCGCAGAGGGTGCGGAATAGGTCAATTTTCAGGAGCAGATCTGCCTGATCAGGGCAGAGCCGGCCCAGTACATCGGCCCTGGCCAGCAGGGCCAGATGGGCGGTGTTGACCACGAGGCTGGCGTAGATGACTTCTTTTTGGGGATCGTCCTGTTCGATGGCCCAGAGCGGCAGGCCATGCAGGCGCACCAGCTTGGCGATGGCTTCCCGGATCGGGAAGGGGGCGGGCAGGTCCCGGTACAGAATGCTCCGGGCGGTGTGCTCGCCTTTTTGGGCGTGGCCGGGCGAGACGATACGCGTTTCGCCCTCGATGACCTCCTCGACGGTGGTCGAGCGCTTCTCTACATCGTGTAGCAGGGCGGCGGCCACCAGGATGTGTTGCGCTTGCTCGTCCAGGGCTTCAAATTCCGGCAGGGCGATCAGGGCCTCCACCACCCACTGGGGGTGGGTATAGACGTCTCCCTCCCCATGACAATGCGGGTCCTGGGGGACCCCTTTCAGGTCCCCGATCCAGTCGTATCGGTCAGCCAGATCCTCCCAATCGAGGGCCTGACCCGGCTGGTAGCCGGGGAAAGTCCAGTTCATGAGCGACTTAGATATTCGTAGCCGTGCCAGCCGTAGGTGTGATAATCAGCCAGCGGGGCTGGCCGCCAGTGTTGGGTCCAGTGCGTGTCGGTCTGCACATGGGCGCCGCGCACGAGCTTGAAGAGGTTGTTAAATTCGTTGGGGGCCACGGGCAGGGGGCCTTCGTGGGTGCGGAAACCCGCCGGGTTGCGGATCTCAAAACCCTCCGAGGCCGGCTGGCCGGTGTCCGGATCATAGCCGCCGAGTTGGCCGCCAGTCTGGACGCTGTCGGTCCACGGCATGCCCAGGTTTTGTTGTAGCCAATCAGCCAGCACCTCGTTTTCGGGGCGCTTGCCGTCAAACAAGCCGCCAGCGGCTGGCGGATGGGGAGCTCCGGCACGGTGGGGAAGTCCAGGGCTGCGGCGTAGAACTGCACTTCTTCCCAGGAAAGCCATTGGTCATGTTCCCGGATGGCAAAGACGTAGAAATAGGATTCCAGCTCGGCGTAGGCGATGGAGTGCACGCCAAACATGTTCTCCCCAAAGACCTCCAGGTCTTTGAGGTCATCCCTGATCAGGGCCCAGCGCTCGCGCAGGGGCTTGTCCCAGGGATGCACACTGGGGGCCGTGTGGGAACGGGCAAAGACGCCGTATTTGTTGAAGCAGTTGTTTTGGCCGTCCAACTTCTAGGTCAACACCAGCCCCGCCAGCCCCGCAAAGTACGCCACATAGCCGTCCGGCATGAAACTGTCATCGGAGGTAGTGCCCATGCTGATCTGGGCATGCAGGGTGCGGTGGTATTTGCGAGACGTATCCACGGTTCTTCATCTGTGTAGGGTAGACGAATATGGGTGGATTTCGTTGGGAACTCGGCGTATGAAGGGAAAGGAGCCTCCCGTCCGTAGCCTACCTGTCGCCAATTTCAGGGTGCATACACCCGCTCTTCGCCCGCCGCCAGGCTTAGGGTTACCTCCAGGTCCTGATACATCAACCGCACCGACCGGGCCTGCTCGGCCCGGATCACCGCTTTCTCCAGCCGCTGATCCTGCCAGTGCAGGTCCACCGTCAGCCCCCCGCGGGCCTTGAGGCCCGTGACAGAACCGGAGGCCCAGGCGGCCGGCAAGGCCGGCAGCAGGCGCAGAATGCC
>RFHL01000399.1 GCA_003696875.1 Bacteroidota bacterium
GGCAAGGAAGGACCGGGTCCGTCACTGGACAGACCGGTGCCGGCTCCGCCATTGCTGTAATTGTCCACGAGCGGGCTGCCCGTCAGGTCGTTTCCATGCAGGTATGCGTAGTATGCATCGGGGCTGAGGGGATTGCCCAGGTAGGTGGAAAAGTCGTTCAAATGGCCCACAAAGTGAGTCAGGTGGTAGCGCTCCCCTGTTTCATCCACCTGGCCATCGCGGTCATTGTCCAGGCCATCCCCGGCTGGTGCCAGTGGGCCCTGGAGCAGCCCCACGCCCATGGCCGGTAGCGCCTGCCCATACACCGGGTCACTGGGGGTACCGTTGTAAGCATACATGAGCGACCGGCTGGTATCTACCCCTACGAAGTCATTGGTTGCCTGTCCTATGTCCGGATCGGTCCACATGCCGATACGCACATCCTGAAGGGTCTGGTTGCTTCGATTGATGAGTTCATAGCGAACAAACAGGGCTTGAGACAGGGGGCTTGTGTCACATTCCATCACGAAGAGGGTTTGTTGCACTTCCAATCCCAGCGCAGGTGCGGCGGTATGACGCGCCCCGCCGCCGCCGGTATCATTGCTTATCCCCCAGAGCATCTCGCTCCCCCACATGCGGGGGTGGTCCCCCGCCATTGGGTCATAGCTGCCTGGGTCTCCATCCATATCGACAAAGGGAGCCAGGGCCACGACTTGTCCGCTGGCGTCTGGCCCAAAAGCGGGCCAGCCCATCACCTGCGGATAGAGCTGAGGGCTATCGATGATTCCATTGTCCGCAAAGTCGGTCAGAAAGGCATCCAGCTCGCTGCGCGTGAGCCGCCAATGCTGATTGTACAGCGCCATGGTGGCCGAATCGGTGGCGGCGGTGCCAGCCGTGAGAGGGCCCGGCCAGAAGTCCCGGCCTGTACCTTGGACGACATGGTGGTCCTGCACCGAGAGGTGCAACTGCCCGGAGGCGTCGAGACCTCCTATCCATAGACCGGCCATAAGAGCTGTGGCCGAAGCCGAATCTGCCGGATAGGCAAAGCCCTCTCCGGAAAGGGTGTCCCCCGCCAACCAGGGAGGGAGGAAGAGGTGGCCTGAACTCCACACGCCCGTCTGGAAAGCCGAGTTGCCGATGGGAGCGTAGTGGGGATCAAGGGATTGGCCTTGGAGGAATGGAAGACCGGTCAGGAGCATCCATGTAACCAGGAAGACGGGGGAAATGCGTTTCATGAGAATGAGGGTTGAAGACGTGTTTACATCTGCATGATAGCCCCTTCCAGCCCGGCAGGGAAGGAAAAAAAAGTAGGATTACGTATTGTGTCTTGGGAAAGATATGCCCATATATTACTTATAATTAAGGATTTAATTTTTTTGACTTATCTATTTACGTCGAAAAGCCTGTGGAAAATAGTAAGCTAAAACGCTTGTTGGACTGCTGTGAGCCGAAGGAGCGCCGGGCTTTTCGCCAGGCTGGGACAGGCGCGGACAGCGGGGTGCCCCTTCAGAGCCTAGCCCTCTGGGACCTGCTGATAAGGCCTGACGGGAATTGGCGGGTGCCAATACCGGACCGGGAGCACGTGCACCGCGCTCTCTTTCCTGGGCAGTCTTTTCGGGCTCAGCGGGTCCTGGATGCCTATTCAAGGCTGTTCCGCCATCTACGCGACTTCCTGATGCGCCATTGGGCAGACCAGGCTCGGGCCGAGGAGGCCTGGCTGGGGGAACTCCTGCGACGGGGAGAGGTAGCGCTGTTTGAGCAGGAACACCGCCGGCTGAGCCGGGCGTTGACCTCCCGGGACCTGCCGCAGGAAGCGGTTTTTTTTCAGCGTTACCAGTTGGCGAGCCTGAACAATGAGGCTTTTGGTTATATGCAGGTTCGTCGTCCGGATGCCAATCTCCAGGCCAAGCTGGATTGGCTGGATCAGTATTATTTGTGTGTCAAGTTGCGGGAGAGCTGTGAGCTGCTCAACCGCAGCCAGATCATGCAAGCGGCGGCCCCCTTGCCATTGTTGGGAGCCCTTCTGGAC
>RFHL01000400.1 GCA_003696875.1 Bacteroidota bacterium
GAACCGGGGGCCTCCACATCCAGAAAACACTTGACGTGCAGGGGAATGTTCCGGGTGTAGATGGGCTTGATGGTCTTGGGGTGAATCACTGACGCCCCATAGAAAGTCATCTCAACCGCCTCCTCATAGGATAGCCGATCCAGCTTGACCGTGTGTTTCCGGATGCGGGGATCGCCATTGAGGATGCCGGGCACGTCTTTCCAGACCGTGAGGCTATCGGCCCCCAGGCAATGGGCAAAGATGGAGCCGGTGTAGTCAGACCCCTCCCGGCCCAGCGTCGTGGTCCGGCCCTGCATCGTGGAGCCAATAAAACCCTGGGTAATCAGAATCCGTCCCGCCTGCATGCGCGGGGC
Organism: Bacteroidota bacterium; assembly: GCA_003696875.1. Classification (GTDB taxonomy): domain Bacteria; phylum Bacteroidota; class Bacteroidia; order J057; family J057; genus RFHL01. The sequence continues at coordinate 354 of RFHL01000400.1, forward strand.
CACCTGCTCCTGAATGTTTTGTTCGGTCACCGACCAGATCACCCCGGCCTGCTGATAGGTAGCATCGGTCCGGACCAGCTCCCGGGCATCCAGCCACTCGCAGTCGGCGCCTTCGTGCGCCAGATAGGCGGCGATGATCGTGGTGGAGAGCAACTCGCCATAGGCGACGATCCGGTCGTAGGTCCGGGGCGGAAACTCTTCCAACAGCAGGATGCCCCGCACGATGCGGGCCATCTCCTCAAAGAAGGGGGCCACCTTGTCCCGCAGAGCGGATCGGCCCGCTTCGCCCGAAAGTGCCTCAATTTGGTGATGATGAAAGCGCTGAATGCGCTCAAATTCCGCCCAGGCCTCGGTCTCCTGCCCGTCCCGGGCGAGATAGGCGAGGCGCTCCAGGTGGTTGGTGGTTTTGTCCATAGCCGAAACCACCACCAACAGCGGCTGGTCGGTATGGCGACGGATGATATCCGCCACATTGCGAATGCCCCCGGCGTCCTTGACCGAAGCACCGCCAAATTTCATGACGCGCATAGATGTGTCTACTAGGAAATCGGTCCCACCTGCTTGGAGCAAAAAATAATTGCCTGGAGCGGGACTTGGTTTGGGAAAAATCGCGAATGGCCGCCCGATATGCCTACACCAGCAGGTGAAAGAGCATCGGCTTATCGTTCACAACCTCGTAGTCCACTTTGTAGGCCTGCATCCGTTCAATGAGGGCCGCATAGTCTTCCTTATGCTCCAACTCAATGCCGACCAGGGCCGGTCCCTGGTCACGGTTGTTTTTCTTGGTATACTCAAAGTGGGCAATGTCGTCCCGGGGACCGAGCACATGGACCAGAAACTCTTTGAGCGCGCCTGCGCGCTGGGGAAAACGGATCAGGAAGTATACCTTCAACCCCTCATAAAGCAGCGAGCGCTCCTTGATCTCCTCCATCCGCATGATGTCGTTATTCCCGCCGCTGACCACACAGACCACCCGCTTGCCCCGGATCTGGTCCCGGTACTGGTCCAACGCTGCGATGGTCAGCGCCCCGGCCGGCTCCACCACGATGGCATCTTCGTTGTAGAGCTGGAGAATGGTGGTACACACCTTGCCCTCGGGCACCAGGCACATATCGTCCAGCACGGTCTGGCAGATACGGAAGGTCAGGTCTCCGACCCGATGCACGGCCGCCCCATCGACAAACTTGTCGATCTGGGCCAGGCGCACCACCTCCCGGGCCTGCAGCGATTGGTGCATGGCGGGGGCTCCCTTTGGCTCCACCCCGACAATGCGGGTCCTGGGGCTGAGTTGCTTGACGTAGCTC
>RFHL01000401.1 GCA_003696875.1 Bacteroidota bacterium
CCTCGCGGATGTCGTCTTCCATGGCAAAGACCGTCACCGGCACCTGCACCACCTCGCCGGGGCCCAGCACCCGGGGTAGGGTGCCCAGGACCATGAGCGGCGTCTTGACCGGGGTGCTTTTGTCCGTAGTTCCGTAGGCACCGACCTTAGGATCGCCGGCCACCACCATGGTGCGCACGGCCCCGATGTAGTTGGGCAACTGGATGGTGTGAGTCTGGGTCTGTCCGGCGGGCAGGGTAAAGGGGCCAAGGAACTCGACCACCGGCTTGAAGCGGTCCGGCTTTTTGCCGGCAGGGTTTTCATCGCCAGCGCCCCCACCGATGCTGAGCATCGATTTGATCTCGCCGCCGTAGGCGCCCAACACCTGGTCAAAGATGTCCCAGGTTTTCACATCCAGCGCTTCGCGCTGGTAGAAGCGCTGCCAGGGGTCGGGGGTCTGAAACCGGGTCAGGCCCAGCAGGCCCTCATCCACCATAGCCACGGTGTAGGTCATGGGCCGGCCAGTCGCTTCACTCACCCGGACGCGCACTTCGCTGTTGGGCTGAAGTTCGTCGGCCATGGCGAGGACGGGTTGCAAATGGGTCTGCGGATCCTCTATCCCGAGGGGGATGACGCCATAAAGGCGGATGGGCAGGTCGTTGGCGGTTTGCTGGTGCGGCTGCAACAGGCTCACGTGGGCGTAGATGTTGGGGGCCATATCGGCCGTGGCCTGGAAGGAATAGCGGGTCATACCCTGCTTGGCGTCCACCCAATCGGTGCTGAGCACCCGGGTGCCGTTTTCGATGCTCACCAGTACGCGCCCCTTCTCCCCGGTGGGGATGTTGAGGGTGACGGTTTCGCCCACATTATAACGCTCCTTCTCGGCAGTAAAATTGAGCATGGCAGCAGCGCCGCGGTCTTCGTCGGACGCCCGGCCGGCCCAGCCGGGCCAGTCGATGTAGATGATCTTACCGGTAGCGTGACCATTTTGGTCCACGGCCCGCACCAGGAAGCGCCCCCACTGGGGATACTTCACATTCATCGTCCAGACCCCCTCGCCATTGGTGGTGCGCACCTGCCCGGAGGCGATCTCCTCGGCGCTGACTTTGCCCTTGTAGGAGCCAATGTTGTCCGGAGACTGATCCCACCACCACTTCCAGTTGAGTTTGTAGAGGGTCACCTCGACCTCGCTGGAGACGGGGCGTCCCTCGGTATCGACAGTGACGATCTGAATGGGGTGATCGGTGTCGGTGAGCAACATGCCCCGGGCGACATCGCCCTTGGGCGTTTTAAGGCCCACATAGGTGTCGTAGGGATGGAAGGGCAGGCTGAAGCGGTCGATGCTGAAGGCCCCGCCCGGCTCGTAGACACGCGCCACAAACTGCGCCTGTAACATACCCGCTGCCTCGGACTGCGCCGAGAGGCGCGCCGGCACCTGGGCCACACCCTGCTCATCCAACTTGCCGTCAAACAGGGTGGTTTCCTGCCCTTCGTAGTCCCGCACCGGATCGTCAAAAACAAAGTCACGGTAGCGGGGGAAGGTGGTCGTCGAAGGGCGCAGGGTGGCATTTACGTCAGCCTTGAGGTTGCGGGCGATGGCCCCGTGGAGCCAGGTGGCCTTGAGGGCGGCCCGCAGGTCGCGGGTGGCCGAGGAAAGCGCCTCCACCCCAAAATCGAACTCGATCTTGAGGCGGTTGGGGATGATGGTCTCGACCTTGAAGGTCTCGGTAAACTCGGCCCCCCCCACGCGCACGCGGGCGCGATAGTTGCCCGTAGGGGCATCCGGGGCGGTCTGGGTGTGAAAGGCGTAAAAACCGTTTTCCCCTTCGGTCTGCACCATTTTCTCCACCAGATTACCCCGGGAGTCGGTCAGTTCAAAGCTCACAGGGTGCGAAGCTGGCAGGGCACCGGCTTTGTCTTCCAGCACAAAGTTGATGTACATGGGGTCCCCCGGGCGCCATACGCCCCGCTCGCCGTAGAGGAAGCCCTTGACGCCACGGTGGTACTTTTTGCCCTGGGTATCAAATCGGCTCAGGCTGAGCGAGGAACCATCATCCATTCGGAGGTAGCCCCGCTGTGCCCCCTTGGTGGCAATAAGCAGGAAGGGGGGGCGGTCAAGCTTGCCCTCAACCGTCCCGTCCGACCCGGTTACGAAGGAACCAATCGGCTGATGTTGATAATCAAAGGCTTCCAGCTTGACCCCGGAAAGGGGCTGGGTCGTTTTCAGGTCGGTGACGATGAAGGTCGCCCCGCCGCTACCGGCTTTGGCAATCAAGCCAAGGTCGGAGGCCAGCACATTGCGGCGCACCACCCGCTCTTCGTTATAGTAAGCCAATTTGCAGGGGTCTTCCCGATCTTCGTAGTCGTAGTACCAGTAGTCCCAATAGCTGTTTTCTTCTTCGGCTTCGAAGGTATACCAGCCTTCGCCCACATCGAGCAGGTCCTTATCATCAGCCGGATCGGGGGTCTCGGCACAGTCATAGTAGGCATAGGAGCGGCGGAACGCCAGGGCCACTTCATAGATCGCGCCGGGATCGGCGTCGATGAGGGGCGCAAGATCCAGCGCATGGCGGTTCCAGGTGTTGAGATCCAGCTCGGGATCGGCGTCCAGGTCGATGCGCTGCTGAGCCACGACCTGGCCCACCCGCTTGAGTTCGCGGTCGCCATCGAGCTGATTGACCTGGAGAAACTGCGGCACATTCTCGGCGTAGATGCGGATGATGCGCACATCGACCGCCTTGAGGCCGATGGCCTCGAAGACGAAGGGCAGCTTTTCGCTGCGGGGGAGGATGTTGCCCTTGCCGATGAGGCGCACCTCGGGCTTCACCTCGCTAAAGGTGATGGCCTCCTGATGCGGCTGGCTGAGAGCCGTACCCGTCAGGCTCTCGATACCCGGCTCCACCCGGATCACCTGCTCCCCTTCCGGGCGCTTTTTCGGAAACACCTGCACCCGGTTGCCCTCGATGCGGTAGCGCAGGCCGGCTTCGCCCATGCGGATCAGGCCACTGAGGTCCTGCCCTGGCTTGAGCGGATCGGAAAACTCCAGCGTCACGAAAGGCTCGGGCCCAGCATAGGCGTAGGTGTGCATATGGCGAAAAAGGCCCCGGGGAGGAATATAGACCGTTTCGGTGCCCTTGACCGGCAGGTCGAGGGCGGCTCCGTTCCAGGCAAGCTGGACGGCATAGGCCTGATCGCCCCGTGGCAGCGAGTCGAGCACGAAGCGGTGGGACTGGGTGGCTTCGTCATGGGTCCAGCGCAGCTTGACCGGATCACCACCCGCATGGGCGGTGAGGAGCTGCTCCACCCGGGGCAGGGCCTCATAGTCGGCCATGCGGACCTCCCCCGACACCCGATGAAAAAGGGCATCTCCCGAGCCCAGCGGGCTCGTCTCGGTCAGCCGGACTGATATGGCCTGTGGCTGAGCCCGGAAGGCAAAGGCCATAGTTTCCAGTTCGGGGGCAATGCCGGGCACCACTTCACCCAGATTCAGCTCGGCCCGGTAGCGTGTCCCTGAGGGCAGCGGCTCCTCCGGAAAGAAGGCCAGGGTACGGCTGTCTTCCCAGCGGGCTTTGCCTTTCAGGCCCGGCGAAAAGGAAAAGGGACTCTGGCCCAGGTCCTGGCCGATGAGGCCTTCGGCGACCTGCGCGTCGGTGAAGCGCACCCGGATGGGGCTACGGCGGGGAATATCCCCGCCGGTATAGGCGGCTACATAGGGCGCAAAGGCAGGATCAAGGCGGGGAGGCGCCTCAAAATCCGGTTCGCTCCAGAAGAAAAAACCGCCGATCAAGAGGGCCAACAGGCCGGCTCCGGCGGCCGCGGAAAACTGTAAGGTACGTGTCATGAGGAGAATAAGGCGTGTGGGAAGTGGATAGAGGAAATCCCGGCTTGGGAGGTCTAGAAGTTACGGATTGCGCCGCGGATTATGAAACCAGAACGTCCAAAAAGGGAGCTTATTCTCTAGCACAATGGGCGCGGCTGCGCCACCGATAACACCTCAAAAGCTCCGTGCTCTGATCAGAGCACGGAGCTTGGGGATATCCCGGACCGGTCGCGACCAGTTGCTATTGTTTCCGAATACTCAGACTATGCGTCTCCCCCGCGGCTTGCAGCCGCAGGAAGTAAACGCCTGCAGATAGCGCCCGCAGGTCGAGGATCCCGGCATCGGTGCCGCGGCGGCTCAGGAGCAGGCGGCCCCGCGCGTCGACCAGCTCCGCTTGCCAGTCGCCGCTGCCTTTCAGCTGCAGGTAGTCGGTGACGGGGTTGGGGTAGATGCTGAAGGCCAACCCATCGAGGCTCACCATCACGCTGGGGCTGTAGGCAAAGCTGCCGTCCATGTCGACCTGCCGCAGGCGATAGTAGCCCAGCCCGCGCAGCGGGCTGTGGTCG
>RFHL01000402.1 GCA_003696875.1 Bacteroidota bacterium
GCCCGGAGACGATAACTGTGACCCGGACCAGACCTACGATCCCAGCTATTTGTATCAGGTCAATACCCGGACCCTGGAGATCGAACGTCTGGTCGAGGTAGGGAGTACGCCCAAGTTTGTGGCCTGTACGCCCGACGGACAGACCATCCTCGTGACCAACTGGTGCAGTGGGGATCTGAGTGTGGTTGATGCTGAGCTGGGAGTGGAACTCAACCGCGTACCTTTGGGAAACTATCCCCGGGGCATTGCCGTCGACTCCAAGTCGCGCTACGCTTATGTGAGCCTGATGGGCGATGACCGCATCGCCCGGGTCAAGTTGTCCGATTACTCAGTCGAATGGTTGGAGGAGGTGGGGCGCACCCCGCGCCACCTGTGTCTGGGGCCGGCAGATCGCTATTTGTACATTTCCCTGAGCCGCCCGGGGGAGGTTGCCAAGATGGATCTTGTCTCTGGCAAAGTGATCAAGCGCCTCGAGGTGGGGCGCGAAGTCCGGACCATGGCGCTTACCAAGGATGGCAGTGCCCTCTACGCAGTTAGCTATCGGGATGATGCCCTGATCAAGGTCAGAACCAAGGACTTCACGCTTGAGGCTACCGTAAAAACCGATGAGAAACCCATCGGACTGACCCTGGATCCGGAAACGCATTCGGTTTGGGTAGCCTGCTATACCGGGAGCATCATGGTATTTGAAGATCTGAACTTCCCAGCGCCCCCTGCCGAGGCGGTGGTGCATCACCATGTGACGCCTTCCCGGCCGGAAGGCACTCAGGCAGCTGTCGCCTACGTGCCCCCGGGCCCCGACCGCACGTACAACCCGTACTACCACATTTTGCCCAATCCGGAGGAGGTACCCATCCGGGCACGGGGGCATCTGCCCGCCGCACCGCCCGAGCCTGTGGTCACCGCAGCGGTCCCGCTGCCCGTGGCACCACCCGAGTCGGAGACGGCTGCTCGTTTTCATGTGATTGTGGGCAGCTTTGGCGATGAGGCCAATGCCCGCAAGCGGATGGCCGAACTGGAAAAACTGGGGCTCCATCCCGTACTCCTGCCTACCGGTACCGGTACCTACCGGGTGAGTGGCGTGCAGTTTTTGGGCAAGGCCTCGGCCTTGCAAGCGATGAAGGAAATCAAATCTGCCCATAACATAGATGGCTGGATCCTCCGGCAGTAGTGCCGCCTACGACTTCATTATCGCCGGGGCAGGCCCCGGAGGAACCACCGCTGCCCTGGTCCTCGCCGGCAAGGGCCTGCGTATCGCCCTGTTGGACAAGGCCCATTTTCCCCGGGACAAAGTCTGTGGGGACGCCCTCAGCGGCAAGGTCATCTCGGTCCTCAAGTACGCCGCGCCCGAGGCGGCGGCCGCCCTGCATCAGTTTCCTCAGAAACTGGGCAGTTGGGGCATTCGCTTTGTCGCTCCTGGGGGCGAGGCCATCGATATCCCTTTTCGCAGCGAAAAGGCCGCGGAGCTACCCCACCCGCCCGGCTATATCAGCCGGCGCACCGACTTTGACTATTTTCTCTGGCAACAGGTGCCCGACGAGCCGGGTCTGGACCGTTACGAAGGCTTTGCCGTCGAGGAGGTGGAGAGCGATGCCGGGGCCGTGCGCGTCCGCTCTGGGGACCGTTGGCTGTCAGGCAAGCTCCTCATCGGCGCTGATGGGGCCCACTCCCGGGTGGCCCGCTATCTGGGGGGACATGCCCTGGACCCCGAACATCACAGTGGCGGCATTCGCGCCTATTACCGGGGTGTAACGGGCTTTCATGAGCAGGATTTCATTGAACTGCACTTTTTGCGGGACTTGCTCCCGGGCTATTTCTGGGTCTTTCCCTTGCCTGGTGGCTACGCCAATGTCGGTCTGGGGATGCTCACGCGCGACCTGTCGCGCACCGGGACCAACCTCAAAAAACAACTCGAAACCCTGGTGCGGGAGCATCCAGCGCTGGCTCCCCGCTTTGCGCAGGCCGAGTGTGAAGGCCCCATCCGGGGCTTTGGATTGCCCCTTGGCTCCAAGCGCCGGCCCCTCTCGGGCCGGCGGATTCTGCTTGTGGGCGATGCCGGCTCCCTTATCGACCCCTTTTCGGGAGAGGGCATCGGCAACGCCATGATCAGTGGCAAAATCGCCGCCGAGCAGGCTCTCGCCTGCCTCGCCGAAAATGACTATTCCGACGCCCGCCTCCGGACCTACGACGAGGCCGTCTGGAAAAAAATCGGTAAAGAGCTCCAACTTAGCCACCGGATGCAGCGCCTGGTCAACTATCCCTGGCTCTTTGACTTTGTCGTCCGCAAAGCCAACCGCAACGAAGCCTTACGTACCCTCTTTACCATGATGTTCGAAAACCTGGATATCCGTAAGGAGCTGAGCCGCCCGGGCTTTTACTGGAAACTGCTTTGGGGGTAGGAAGGTGCCGTTTGGGAGGGGATTGGGCACGACTGCGGCGAGATGTGTTTCAAAATTTGAAATTTGCAGATCGCTTATTTTTTTTCTAAAATAGATAGTCACTTAGAGATTGGTATATGGTATTCCTAATAGGAATAACTTTTCACAATGTCTTGGGGTTAAAAGAGGTATACCTTCGATGTCTACATTTCTGCAAGTCCACTCACATCCTTTTTCATGACCATCTCTCAATCTTTACATAGGCAGGTCCTGGAAAGCCTGCGTATCTACCAAAGCCAGCATCCTGAACAGAACGATCTGGACGCCTTTGCCGAGTGGCTGGAGTCCCAGGAATCGCTGCAACAGGATGGCCAAATGGCCAAACCAGACCATGGGGATACCCAGGAACGCTATCTGGCTTTTATGGTGATGTTTCTTTACCGGCAGTTTCGGATGTACGCCCGCAAGGCCCTGCAGGATTCTGACTTAGCCAACCCTGACAGCTATTCCTTTCTGCTGCACCTCCGTGAAGGGGGCCCCATGCGCAAGATGGATCTCATCAACCTGCACTATCTGGAGGGGCCGACGGGGGTCGAGATTCTCAAGCGCTTACAGCGTAAGGGCTATGTCGATGATCGTACCGATCCCGACGACCGGCGCGCGCGCCTGGTGCAGATCACGCCATCAGGGCAGGCCATTCTGGAGCAACTGGAGCCCAAGATGGAGCGCGTCTTTGCCATCATGGCGAGTCTGCCTCCGGATCAGATTTCCGGGCAGGTACTTCCCGGCCTGGAGCGTCTTTTCCAGCACCATGCGGCCCACTACGGGACGCTACGCAAGCTCGGCCTGATCGAGGCCGAGTCCCTTATCCAACGCGACAACTAAGCCTTTTCCCGGCTACCCTGGTACAATTCGTAGTGCCGCAACTGGCACGCAAGCGCGCCATTGTACAGCGGCCACTTCCGGGCCGGGCGTAGTCCTACTGCCTTTAGCGCCGGCTGGCTCGACGAGAGCAGCCAAGCGTCGTGCCCGGCGTAGCCCTGCTTGAGGGTATCTCCGATCTGTGCATACAGACTCACCAGGGCCTCTGGTTGCAGGCGCTCCCCATAGGGCGGGTTCAGAAAGACGATGCCCCGCTCGCCACGGGCCCGGGTCTGCAAAAAATCCTGCCGGCGCAGGCGCACCGCCTCTTCCAGGCCGGCGCGGGTCACATTTTCGCGGGTGATGTGAACCGCCTTCAGGTCCAGGTCGCTGGCATAGATCGTCCCGGTATAGGGTCGCTCTGCGGCCCGGGCTTCTACTTTCACCTCTTCCCACAGCTTCCCATCGAAATCCTGCCAGCGCATAAAGCCAAAGTCGCGCAGGTGGCCC
>RFHL01000403.1 GCA_003696875.1 Bacteroidota bacterium
AAACTGATCCTGCGATCTACACCACCAAAACATATGTGCAGGGCGGGCTTAAGCCCGCCCTGCACATATGTTTTGGTGGTGTAGATCGCAGGATCAGTTTCGCCGCGTCCCGGAAGAGGTCCGGGGCGAGGAGGACGACCGGGGCGAAGAGAAAGACCCGCTGTTGAAGCTGCCGGAACTATTGCGGCTCGGGCTGCTGAAGCTGCTGCTGGGGCGGCTGCTGTTGAAGCTGCCAGAATTGTTGCGCGGCGAGCTGTTAATGGTCGGCGGGCGACGCGTAGGCGTGGTCGGCCGGGACGGCGAAGAGTAATTGCGCCGGTTAGGGCTGACGGTCGTATTGGGTCGGGTGGCGGTACCCGGTCGGGTTACCGTGCTGGGGCGAGTGGTCGTCCCCTGACGCAGGGTATTGGAATGGGTGGTACCGGGCCGGGTGTACACCGGGGCATTGCTACGACGGACCGTCGTGGGCCGGCTGGTGCTGGTCGAGGGCCGCACATTGGCCGGCGCAGAGGTCCGCTGCGTATTGATGGCCTGCCGCTGGGCAGCCGGACGTGGGCGCAGGTAGTCGGTCCGGTTGTTTACCCGCTCGGTGCTGCCACCGGGTGTGGTGGTCGTAGGGCGGGTATTGCTGATCCCCTGCCGTGGGGTATAGTTGGTCTGCGAACCGAGGCTCTGTGCGGTCGCCCGGGGCCGGGTGGTTACATAGCGCTGGGTGGTGGTATTGTAGCGGTTCCAGCTGTTAAAAGGCATGAAGCCGGTAGGCGGACAGTGCCAGGCCGAGGCATAGCCTGAGTAGAAACCATTGTTCCAGGCCGAGTAGGGGTTGTACAAGCCCCCCATAAAGGCGGGATTGTAACCATAGTAAGAGGCTACCCAGGGATCATAGCCCCAGAAGGGGTCATTCCAGCCAAAGCTCATTCCTGCGCCCATACCCATGCTGAAGCCCATGCCACCAAAACGGTAGGGATTCATGAAGGGATCATTCCAGGCCCACATAGAACCGAAGCGGGGGCGGTTCCAGTTGTACCAGCCCATGTTGTTCCAGCGGTTCCAGTAGGGGGTCCCCATGACATAGTAGAGGTCATTGGAGAAGTAAGGGTCGTAATAACGCCAAGAGGCGCCGTTGCTTTGGTTGAATCGGCGAATACGACGAGAGAAGGTGAAGTCATCATCTCCATAGTAATAATCCTGATAGCTGTCTACCGGTTCCCGGTAGCGAGCCGTCTGGTCGTCGTAGCGATCGGTTTCGTAGGTGGGTTCGCCGCTGTACTCAGCCACCGTTTCGACCCGATGGTCGGCACGGGTGTAGTACACGTCGTCGTACTCTACGGTAGAGGCATAGCGCGGCCCGGTACAGGCCGAGAGGCCCAGGCCAAGGAGCGCTATCCAGATAAGAGAAGTGGTTTTCATATGCGAGTCGTTTCTTACTGACTATTGGGAAGGCGAAGATACAGATTCAGTCTGGGATGTCGAAATCCCGGCTATACGCACAGAGGCAGTTTTCCTTGTCTAATATACGAAAGAATCCAGCCAAAAGGTAGGATGCTTAATCAAGCGTGCAGAATCAGCGTATATGCGTGCTGATCTTCCAGGGGGGAAGCCTGCAACAAGCCCCTTATTGTTTAACGTGAGTTTTGGATAGGCGGAGGGAGTTTCCTCTGTAATTGACTGTTTATCAAATGATTGGATGTCATCCTGGGCCAGCCCAAAGGGCGCCAGCGAAGGA
>RFHL01000404.1 GCA_003696875.1 Bacteroidota bacterium
CTTCCCCACTTCCCCACTTCCCCACTTCCCTTCCCATGAACCATTCGCGACGATCCTTTCTGAAACAATCCGGCCTCGCCGTAGCGGCGGCAGGCGTGCCCTATTCCCTTACGGCCCAGTCGCCGGTAGCCCCTTCGGATCAGGTGCAGGTAGCCCTGATCGGCTGCCGCAATCAGGGTTTTTCCAACCTGAAAGACCATCTGCGCCAGCCGGGGGTGGTCTGTGGCGGGCTCTGCGATGTGGACCAGCAGATTTTGGAAGAACGGGCCGCTGAGGTGGAACGCCTCACCGGTACCCGCCCGCCCTTGTATGGCGATTATCGCAAGTTGCTGGAAAACAAAGACATTGATGCCGTCATCATCGGCACCCCCGACCACTGGCACGCCCTGATGCTGGTAGATGCCTGCGCCGCCGGCAAAGCCGTCTACGTCGAGAAGCCCCTGGCCAACTCCATCGCCGAGTGCGATCTGATGGTGAAAGCCGCCCGCTATTACAAGCGGGTGGTGCAGGTCGGCCAACAGCAGCGCAGCGGCCTGCACTGGCAGGCCGTGGTCGACTACGTACAGTCTGGCCTCCTGGGCGGCATTCGCCGGGTTCAGGTCTGGGCCAATTTCAACTATGGCAAAGGCGGCGAGCGGGTGCCCGCCACGTCTCCGCCTGCCCATCTCGATTTTGACCGCTGGCTGGGGCCAGCTCCGGCTCAGCCCTATCACGCCACCCGTGTGCACGGGTCATGGCGGCACCAGTGGGACTTTGGCGGCGGTCTGATGACCGACTGGGGGGTGCACCTGCTGGACATTGTCCTCTGGGCAATGCAGGTGGAAGGCGCTCCGCGTTCGGTGCGGGCCTCGGGAGGCATCTATGCCTACCCAGATCGGGCCATCGAGACGCCCGACACCCTGGACGTGCAATACGACATGGGCGGCTGGACCCTGAGCTGGGAGCAGCTCGGCGGGGTGCAGCGCGGTATCTATGGCCGCAACTATGGCATCGCGTTTATCGGGGCCAACGGCACCCTGGTGGTCAATCGCTCTGGCTGGGAGGTGATCCCGCAGGCCGAGGACGGCCGTTACCTGATTCCCGCCCTGCCGCCACAGCGGGGGCAGGAGTCCAACCATGAGCGCCACGCCATCAATTTCCTCGCCGCCATCCGGGACCAAAAGGATCCCATCTGTACGGTGGAGATGGGCCGAGAAGCGGCTTTCTATGCTCACCTGGGTAACATCGCCCAGCGCACCGACTCGGTGCTGCGGTGGGATGCCACCAAGGGGCAATTCCTCCAAAACAAGGCCGCCAATGCGCTGCTAAAGCCCGACTACCGCGCCCCCTGGCGCTGGCCTAGCTTCGGCTGAGGCCCCTTTGGGGCCGATAGAGTCTTTGATTCCCTCCGCTACGGGTGACGGAGGGAATTTTTTTTAAAAAAATGGTTCTCAAGCGATACCTGCGGAAAAGTTTTCCGTCCAAAAGACGCAACGACCAAAACGCTGTGCCAGGGCCTGAGGGCCCGGCCTTTTTCCCAGAATAAGCCACCGATGTCTATTCCCGGGTATCCTGCCCATGGGGACCTGAGATAGGTGTGCCCAAACCAACCTTGGACCGTGATCCGACCGCTTTTCCATATCGACTTGCTTGAAGCCAATACCCGAGACGCTTACCTGACCAGTTTGGCCCTGGCCGAATACCCGGAATACCATATCCAAATTCGTCATTACCAGGATCCTGAAGCCTATCTGCAGGCCTGTTTGGAGGGGAGTATCCCTCTGCCAGACCTCTTGATCATGGATCAGCATTTTCCCACCCGCTCGGGCTGTGAGGTCTGGGCGCTGCTGCGAGGCACCTACAATGCGGAGGAATTGCCCATATTTTTGGTATCAGATGACTTTTTTCGGGTGGAGGAGGGTACAGCATGTTGTGGCACGATCCTCACCAAGCCGCTCGACCTGTACGACTGGTGGACCATCCTGGAAGAAGACATTCTGGGCAACATGCCCGAGTTGCGGCATCGGCTGCAGCAGCGCCCCGCCTGAGGCTTGTCCTAAGATCTCTAATCGATGAGAGCCGGCTCCTGCTGGCTCAGACAATGGAAGCTGCCCAGCCCCCAGATGATGTCGGTCGAATCAAGGCCCACCACCTTCCGGTCTGGGAAGCAATCGGCGAGGATGGCGAGGGCTTCAGCATCCTGGGCACAGCGATAGGTCGGCACCACCACCAAGCCGTTGGCGATATAGAAATTGGCGTAGGCAGCGGGCAACCGCTGCCCGTCATACACGACCGGGTCGGGCATAGGGAGCTCCAGAATGCGTAGCGGCCGCCCGTCGGGCAGCCGGAAGGTCCGCAGCCGGTCCAGATTTTCCTGCAACAACCCGTAATTGTCGTCGGCCGGCCGCCGCTCTACCATGGTGACCACCGTATCTTCACCCACAAAGCGGGTGAGGTCGTCGATGTGGCCATCGGTATCGTCGCCCACGATGCCATCGTGCAGCCAGAGGATCTGCTGCTGCCCGTAGTAGTCGCGCAGGTACTGCTCAATTTGCGCCCGGTTGAGCTGCGGATTGCGGTTGGGGTTGAGGAGACAAGCCTCGGTGGTGAGCAGGGTGCCGGCGCCATTGACCTCAATCGATCCCCCTTCCATGATGATGCCGGGAGAAAAAAAGGGAATGTCCCGGTAGCCGGCGACCCGCTGCGGAATCTGATTGTCCAGGTCAAAGGGCGGATATTTGCCGCCCCAGGCATTGTAGCCCCAGTCGATCAGGGCCAGCGGGGCCTCTGTACCCGGCCGGACCACAAAAGCGGGACCATGGTCCCGACACCAGGCATCATTGGTGGGAAAAAGGTGGAGGAAAACCTGATCCATGCGCGCCCCGGCGGCTTGTAGCCGCCTTTCGACTTGCGCCGCCATCTCGTCGTGGAGGACGTTGATGTGCACCTCTTCCTGCTCGGAGAGCAGGCGCACAAACTCGCTGTAGACCGGGTATACGGCTTCCAGTTTGCCAGGCCAGGAAGCCTCCTTGTGGGGCCAGCTCAGCCAGGTGGCGCGATGTGGCGCCCATTCGGCGGGAAAGGTGTAGCCAAGTGCGGCAGGAGTAGGCATAGGGAAGGTCAGAAGAGAGATGTTTAGAATCGAGAAGCGAGACAGGAGACACAGGCCTTAGGGGGTATGGGCAAGATCAGAGAAGGACCAGCGGCATCTGCCTGATACCAAACCTGCTCAGGCTTTTGGACGGCAAGATGCACAATGCCCATGGCGGATGCAAGAAGCCCCGGCGCAGCCATGCACCGGGGCATTCAATCAGATCAGGGGGAGACCCTAGAGCCGCTCGACGATGCAGGCAATGCCCTGCCCGCCGCCGATACACATGGTAGCCAGCCCGTAGCGCCCACCGATGCGGTGGAGTTCGTGGACGGCCTTGACCACGATGATGGCGCCGGTGGCACCGATGGGGTGACCGAGGGCAATGGCACCGCCATTGGGATTGGTTTTTTCGGCCGGGAACTTGAGCTCCTGGCTCACGGCGCAGGCCTGGGCGGCAAAGGCCTCATTGGACTCGATGGTGTCCATGTCGTCGATGGTGAGGCCAGCCTTGGTCAGGACCTTCTTGACGGCGGGGATAGGACCGGCGCCCATCTCGGCGGGGTCCACCCCGGCGTGCGCATAGGCGACGATGCGGGCCAGCGGCTTCAGGC
>RFHL01000405.1 GCA_003696875.1 Bacteroidota bacterium
ACCACCCGGCCATTCTCCACCATACAGTAAGGCGGGATGTCCAGGGAGGAGGGCAGCACATAACTGTAGTCGAAACCAAAGTCGGCCGGGCTGCCCCCCACCGGGGCGGCAAAGTCGATGTTGACGGAGTCGGGCTGCCATTTGCCGCCGGAATACAGCGGGCGATTCGGGTCCTGCGGGGTCCAGTTGAGGCCCAGATGCCACTTGCCCACCGTCGCGGTGTGATACCCGGCACCCTGCAACAGATTCCCCAGGGTGGGGTAGGCCGGGTCTAGCAGGGTGCTGTCATAGCCAAACAAAACCCCTTCCTTGAGCCGGGTGCGAAAGGCATAGCGCCCCGTGAGCAGGCCGTAGCGGGTGGGCGTACAGACCGCCGAACCGCTGTGGGCGTCGGTGCAGGCCAGGCCTTCGGCAGCCAGCCGGTCCAGCGCCGGCGTGGGAATACCCGACTCGGGATTGAGCGCCCGGATGTCGCCGCTGCCGAGATCATCGGCGAGGATCAGCAACACATGGGGATGAGGCGGTCGCTGGGGGGCATCCGGCTGGCAGCCGGGGAGAAGCAATAGGCCGGTGAGCAGGGAGAGGAGAAGACGGCAGGAAGGCATAAGGAGTAAGGGAAGCGGGTGAACAGGTCCATCCGGAGCCTGTTTGAGAGGCAGGCGAAGCCAGTCAAAAAATAGAGCCAGCCGGGAAAAGGGGACGTCCCTATATAGGAGATTTTTCTATGGAAAAAAAAGAAGGCGATCATTTGTAGGCAAGGCGCAAAAGCAGAGGCCGGTGCCTCAAGGTACGGAACCTGCCGATTAGGCTCAATCCAAGCCTTGTGCAGGAACCTGAAAAAGCCGCACATCTTCCCGGGAAGGAAGAGGTGCGGTCAGAAGCAGACAAAAATCGCGGATTATCTAATCTCCACCGGCTGCGAAGCAGCCAGATAGCGACTCCAGACGGTGCCGCTCTTGCCGGTGCCTTCCTGGATCAGCTGGTTGCTCCAGCGCTCCATGAAGATGGTGCCTTGCCCCACGCCCAGCCCGTTGAGCTTGTCGGCGTCGAGGATGATCTCGGTGGCCC
>RFHL01000406.1 GCA_003696875.1 Bacteroidota bacterium
GTCAATGGCAGTCTGGGCGAGGTCGTCGGAAAAGTCTACGTCAAAAAGCACTTCACCCCTGCGGCCAAGGCCCGCATGGAGACCCTGGTCGACAACCTGCTCAAGGCCTACGCCGCCAGCATTGAGTCGCTGGACTGGATGGGCGAAGCGACCCGGACCGAGGCCCTGGACAAGCTGGCCAAAATCACCACCAAGATCGGGTATCCCGATCAGTGGAAGGACTATAGCCCGTTGGTGATTGAGGAGAATGACCTCTACGGCAACATCCAGCGGGCACGGGCCTTGTCCTACACCCGCGCCATTGAGAAGCTCGGAGGCCCTATTCAGCGGCATGAGTGGGGCATGACGCCTCAGACCGTCAATGCCTACTACAACCCCAGTCAAAACGAGATTGTCTTCCCGGCGGCCATTCTACAGCCGCCCTTCTTTGACCTGGAAGCCGACGACGCCGTCAACTACGGCGCCATTGGCGCCATCATCGGGCATGAGATCGGCCACGGTTTTGATGACAAAGGCAGCACCTTCGACGGGGATGGCGCCCTACGCAACTGGTGGACCGACGAGGACCGGGCCGAGTTTGAGGCCCGCACCCAAAAGCTGATCGCCCAGTACGACAGCTACCAGGTCTTCGACGACCTGCACGTGAATGGCACCTATACCCTGGGCGAAAACATCGGCGATCTGGGCGGGCTCACCATTGCCCTGAAGGCCTACCAGATGAGCCTGGGTGGCGAGCCTGCGCCCGATATGGACGGCTTCACCGGCCTGCAGCGCGTATTCCTTGGCTATGGCCAGGCCTGGCGGGTGAAGTATCGCGACGCCTACCTGCGCCGGCTCATTCAGACCGACTCCCACTCCCCCGGCCCCTTCCGCTGCAATGGCGTGGTCCGCAACATCCCGGAGTTTTACGAAGCCTTTGACGTGCAGCCTGGGGATGCCCTGTATCTGCCCCCGGAAGAGCGGGTGAAGATCTGGTAAAGGTTTGGCCTTCTCCTTCGAATGCTTGAGAAGCGGTCATCCCGATGAAGGGTGACCGCTTCTCGTTTGTTCAGCCTGATGGGGCCATTCAAAAGACAAGCCGTTGTTCCGCAGGAAAATGACCTGTCAAAAGCCGGTCGTGGGTTGCCAACTGGGGAGGAAAGGGGAAAATGTATGTACCTTCCCCAAAAAGCTTTTTTATGACACGCATTACCTTTCTCCTCTCCTTGTGACTGCTGTTCACCCTTAATCTGCAGGCCCAGCCATTGAAGATCGGGTATACCAATGCGGATTATATCCTGGCCTATCTCCCTGCGGCGAAAAATGTTCAAACTCAGTTAACTGAGTACGAAGCCCAATTGATCCAGAAAATTCAGGACAAGTACCAGAATCTCCAAAAGGAGGTGGCATATTTTGAACAACATGCCTCCACTATGATCGCGCAGATCAGAAAGCCAGAATCCAGCAACTTGAAGTTTCTCGGCAACAGTTCCAGGGCAATGCTGGACAACTCCTGCAGCAAAAACAGATGACATTGCTGCAGCCCTTATATGACGACATTCAGGAAGCCATAAACCCGGTAGCCAAAGAGGGGGGCTATGATGTGGTCTTTGGGTCTGGATCCATGCTATATGCTGGCAGCCGGGCAGAAGAAATCTCTGATCAGGTGTTTAAGAAGTTAGGGGTAACCCCACCAGCAGATAACCGCTAATAGGTTGAAGATGGCGGGAGCAAATCCTTTTTTGCCCCATCAACATCTTGTATCTTTCGAGGAAAGCCCGACTTAGAGGCCGGGCCCTCTGTCCTTCCTTATTGCCAACCATACACCTGCTCGAAGTAGATTAAGATAACGCTCCCATTCATCCCGCTTCCATAAAGCACATGCATCACTACGTCATCGGCCTGGACTATGGATCGGACTCCGTCCGGGCAGTTTTGCTGGATGCCCATTCCGGGGCAGAAATGGCCTCACACGTCCATGCCTATGCCCGCTGGAAAGAAGGCCGCTTTTGCAATCCCTCCATCAGTCAATTTCGGCAGCATCCGCTGGACCACATCGAAGGCCTCGAAGCGACCATCCGAGGGGTACTCTCCCGCGCAAAGGTGGATCCGGCCACCATCAAGGGGATCTGTGTGGACACCACGGGCAGCTCGCCCCTGCCGGTGACGGCAGCGGGAATCCCCCTGGCCTTGCTGCCCGAATTTGCCGACAACCCCCAGGCCATGATGGTCCTATGGAAGGACCATACCGCCATCGCCGAGGCTGAGGAAATCAATGCCTTGGCAGGGAGCTGGGGGGGAGAAGATTACACCCGCTACGAGGGCGGCATCTATTCCTCGGAGTGGTTCTGGGCCAAAATCCTGCACGTCATCCGGCAGGATGCCAAGGTGAAAGCCCAGGCCTGGTCCTGGGTGGAGCACTGCGATCTGATGACCCATCTACTGACCGGCAGCCAGGACCTGACCCAACTCAAACGCAGCCGCTGCGCGGCGGGTCACAAGGCGATGTGGCACCCCAGCTGGGGCGGCCTGCCGCCCAAAGCCTTTCTCGGCCAGTTGGACCCCTATCTCGCCGATCTGCGGGATCGGCTGTACACCGACACCTATACCTCCGATGTGCCCGCCGGCAACTTATCAG
Organism: Bacteroidota bacterium; assembly: GCA_003696875.1. Taxonomy (GTDB): domain Bacteria; phylum Bacteroidota; class Bacteroidia; order J057; family J057; genus RFHL01. The sequence continues at coordinate 2,618 of RFHL01000406.1, forward strand.
CCGAATGGGCCGAGCGTCTGAGCCTCACCACCGACACGGTGGTAGCGGTGGGGACCTTTGATGCCCATGCCGGCGCCGTCGGCGCCGGCATCGAAGCCTACACCCTGGTGCGGGTGATGGGCACCTCCACCTGTGACATCATGGTGAGCCCACCCGAGGTGGTGGGCGACAAGACCGTGCCCGGCATTTGCGGGCAGGTCGACGGCTCCGTGCTGCCTCAGATGGTCGGGCTGGAGGCCGGGCAATCGGCCTTTGGCGATGTGCTGGGCTGGTTCAAAAGTGTCCTGCTGGCCCCCCTGCAGCAACTCGTGCAGCAGTCGGACGTCCTTTCGCCTTCCCAAAAAGCAGCCCTGTTGAAAGAAGCCGACCAGAACCTGATCCCGCTCCTTTCGGCTGAGGCCGAACGGATTCCCCTCGCGGAAAGCCTCCCCACGGCGCTGGACTGGATCAATGGACGCCGCACGCCTGATGCCAATCAGGCGCTGAAAGCCGCGATATCCAACCTCTCCCTGGGCACACAGGCGGCACATCTGTTCAAGGCCCTGGTCCACGCCATTTGTTTTGGGTCGAAAAAAATCCTGGACCGCTTCGAAGAAGAAGGCGTCGAAATCCGGCAAGTGATCGGCATAGGGGGCGTGGCCCGCAAGTCTCCCTACGTCATGCAGACTTTGGCCAATGTACTGAATCGCCCCATTGTGGTGGCCGAATCGGACTATGCCCCGGCTCTGGGGGCGGCCATCTATGCCGCCGTAGCCGCCGGCTTGTATCCGGATGTGGTACAGGCCAGCCAGTGCCTCAAGAGCCCTCCCGAAGCCACCTACCATCCGCAAGCCGAGGCCGTGTCCCTCATGGGCACCCTGATGGAGGGCTATGACCGTCTGGCCGATTTTGTCGAATCCATCACCGAAAACTGATGTCTGATTTTTCCGATCTCAAACAGGCCTGCTACGAGGCCAATATGGAATTGAATGCCCTGGGGCTGGTGGTCTACACCTTTGGCAATGTGAGCGCGGTAGACCGCGCACGAGGCGTCTTTGCCATCAAGCCCAGCGGGGTGCCCTATGCGGACCTCCGGCCAGCCGACATGGTGGTGCTGGACTACGAAAATAACATCATCGAGGGGGTACTCAAGCCGTCCTCAGACACCAAGACCCACGCCTGGCTGTATAAAACCTGGCCCGGGATCGGGGGCATCGCCCATACCCACGCGACCTATTCGGTCGCCTGGGCCCAGGCACAGCGGGATATTCCCATCCTGGGCACCACCCATGCCGATCACCTGACCGAAGACATCCCCTGTGCGGCCCCTATGCAGGACCACCTCATTGCGGGGGATTATGAGCACCATACCGGTATTCAGATCACGGACTGCTTTCGCGAGCGGCGGCTGGATTATGCCGAGGTCCCCATGGTCCTGGTGGGCAATCATGGCCCCTTTAGCTGGGGCAAGGATGCGGCTCAAGCAGTATACCACAGCAAAGTGCTGGAAGAAATTGCCCAAATGGCCTTTCTGACCCTGCAGATCAATCCGGAGGCGCCCCGCCTCAAAGAGGCGCTGATCCGAAAACATTACGAACGCAAGCACGGCCCCGGGGCCTATTACGGGCAGTAGACCCGCTATGCCCCAAACGAAGGCTCGCCTTTTTCCCATCTCTCCCTAACTCCCTTCTTCATGACACATAACCCTGACCGGCACTTCTGGTTTGTCACCGGCAGCCAGCACCTGTACGGCCCCGAGGTATTGACCACTGTAGGCGAACACGCCGCCGACCTGGTCCGGAGGCTTAATGCCCGAGATGCCACCATCGCACCTCTGCTCGCCAAAGAGGTCGTGACCACCCCTGAGCAGATCTTGTCGGTCTGCCTGGCCGCCAACGCTGACCCCGCTTGTCTGGGGGTGGTGGTTTGGATGCATACCTTTTCTCCGGCCAAAATGTGGATACAGGGACTCCGACAGCTCCAAAAGCCCCTCTGCCACCTTCACACTCAATTCAATGCCGAGATTCCCTGGGATCGCATTGATATGGACTTTATGAACCTGAACCAATCGGCCCATGGCGACCGGGAGCTGGGCTTTATGATGTCCCGGATGCGGCGGAATCGCAAAGTGATCGTGGGCCACTGGCAGAGCCCATCGGTCCAGCGCCAACTCAACATCTGGTCGCGGGTGGCGCTGGGCTGGCGCGCCCTGCAAACCCTCAAGGTCGCCCGCGTAGGCGACAATATGCGTCAGGTCGCCGTGACCGAGGGCGACAAGGTCGAAGCCCAGCTGCGCTTCGGCTTTTCGGTCAATGGCTATGATACCAGCGATGTATTGAAGCATCGGGAAGGCATCTCCCCGCAGGCCCTGCGGGACCTGCTGGAAACCTACGAATCCGCCTACACCCTGGCCCCCGGCCTGCAAAAAGGAGGGGCACAGCGAGCCTCCCTGGAGGAAGCAGCCCGGATTGAGCTGGCCCTGCGGGCCTTCCTGGAGGAAGGCGGCTTTGGCGCCTTTACCGACACCTTTGAGAATCTGGGCGAATTTGCCCAGCTGCCGGGCCTTGCCGTCCAGCGGCTGATGGCCGACGGCTATGGCTTCGGAGCCGAAGGCGACTGGAAAACCGCCGCGCTGTTATACAGCATGAAGGTCATGGCGCAAGGCCTGGAAGGAGGCACCTCCTTCATGGAGGACTACACCTACCACTTCGGCCCGGAACGCTCCCTGGTTCTGGGAGCCCATATGCTGGAGATTTGTCCCAGCATTGCCTCCCATACGCCCAGCTGCGAAATACACCCTCTGGGGATCGGAGGCAAAGCCGACCCGGTCCGGTTGGTTTTCGACAGTCTGCCTGGCCCCGCCCTGAATGCCTCCCTGGTGGATATGGGCAACCGTTTCCGGCTCATTGTCAATGAAGTCGAAAGCGTCGTCCCCGAGCAGGCATTGCCCAAGCTGCCGGTGGCCCGGGTTCTCTGGGCCCCCAAACCCAATCTCGAAGTCGCCGCCACGGCCTGGATCCTGGCCGGTGGCGCGCATCATACGGTGTACACCCAGGCCTTGACGACCGACTATCTGGAAGACCTGGCCGACATGGCCGGGATAGAGATACAGGTCATTGATGCGGAAACCCGCCTCCGGGATTTCAAGCAACATCTCAACACCCAAGAGGTATACTACCATCTCTTTCAGCGCGGTTATTGACGCTGTCCTCATTATCAACCTTCTCCCCTACGCTACCTGCATGAAACGACTCTATTTCCCCCTACTTGCCGGGCTACTCACCGCCGGGACCGTCCTTTTCGGTGGCTGCGGCCCGGAAAAACAATCAGCTCAGGACACTGCCGCGGAGGCCCTGCCCGACATCAGCATCAGCCGCAGCCCCTACGGCCGGACCCAAGCGGGGGAAGCCGTAGATATGTACACCCTGCGCAACCGGCAGGGCATGGAGATCGACGTCATCACCTACGGGGGCATCATCACCCGCTGGACGGCCCCGGACCGGGACGGTCGCTATGCCAATATCACCCTGGGTTTTGACAGCCTCGTCCAGTATGAGCGCAGCAGCCCCTACTTTGGGGCTCTGATCGGTCGCTATGGCAACCGGATTGCTGGCGGTTCCTTTGCCCTCGACGGAAAAACCTACACCCTGGAAACCAACAATGGCCCCAACCACCTGCACGGGGGCGAACGAGGGTTTGACAAAGTGGTATGGACGGCCCGTATCCAGGAGGAGGGCATGCATCCCTATCTGGTCCTGACCTACACCAGCCCTGACGGTGAAGGCGGCTACCCCGGCACCCTCAGCACGACGGTGACCTACACCCTTACTCCCGACAATGCCCTGGAGGTGGTCTACACCGCCACCACCGACCAAAAAACCGTGGTCAACCTCACGCAGCACGCCTACTTCAACCTCTCGGGAGATTTTTCTCAACCCATTCTGGACCATGTGCTGAGCCTGGCCGCCGACCAATACCTGCCGGTCGATGCCGGCCTGATCCCGACCGGAGAATGGGCTCCGGTGGCGGGTACGCCATTTGATTTTCGCCAGCCCAAAGCCATCGGGCAGGACATAGAGGCCCAAGACACCCAGCTCTCCCTGGGTAGGGGCTATGACCACTGCTGGGTCCTGGGGCAAGCGGACAGCTTGCGGCAGGTGGCCAGCCTGACCCATCCGGGCTCAGGCCGGACCCTGGCGATTTTCACCGATGAGCCGGGCATTCAGTTTTACAGCGGCAACTTCCTTGACGGCAGCCTGCCCCGCCCCGATGGCGGGACCTACGGACATCGCAGTGGCCTCTGCCTGGAAACCCAGCATTTTCCCGATTCGCCCAATCAGCCTTCCTTCCCCTCTGTAGAACTGGCCCCGGGCGAGACCTATTCTTCCCGAACCACGTTCCAATTTTCTGCTCAGTAGGATTGAGTTTGAAAAAAACGCCCTTTCCCTATGATTCGCTCCTACTCCCTACCTGTTTTTCTTTTTCTCCTGTTACCGAACCTGATTCAGCCCGTATGGGCGCAGGAACGCATCCGTACCGTCCTGCACGACGGCTGGGTATTTGCCCAGGGTGCCCAGCCTGAGGGAGCATCCCCAGGACTAGACGATCAAGACTGGACTCCGGTACATATCCCGCACGACTGGGCCATCGCGGGCCCCTTTGATCCCGAAGGCGATGGCAGCACCGGCAAGCTTCCCTGGCGGGGCGAGGGCTGGTGCCGCCGGGCTCTGGACATCCCCGCCGAGGCGGCGGGTCAGCGTCTTTACCTCCACTTTGATGGCGTCATGGCTTTTCTCAAGGTCTATGTAAATGGCCGCCTGGTGGGCGGCTGGGATTATGGGCACAACTCCTTCTACCTGGATATCACGGACTACCTAAGCCCTGGGGGGCCAATCTGCTGGCGGTGCATGCCGACACCCGCGCCCACGACAGCCGCTGGTATCCTGGCGTCGGCATCTATCGGAAGGGGCAGCTGATCCGCGTCTCTCCGGTCCACGTGCCCATCTGGGGCAGTTACGTGACCATCCCTATCGTCAAGCCCCACTATGCCGATGTCCGGGTGCAGCTAAGGGTGCAAAACCAGGGCGAAACGGATACCGTGTAGGTAACCCATCAGATCATCAGCCCCAGGGGGCAGGTGGTTGCGGAAGGGCAAACAAGGCGACGTATCTCCGGCGGAGCGGAAGGCCTGACAGAGACGACCATCACCCTGCCCAATCCCCAGCGATGGGACATCGACCATCCAGCTCTGTATACGGTACATTCCGAGCTTCGGATCGGCGGCAAGGTCATGGATACCTACGACACGCCCTCTGGCGTGCGGACTATTCGCTTGGATCTACAAAAGCTACTGGAAGCCTGAAGACACGACTATCCACATGCTACCTCACTGGACCTGGCCGGAGCGGGTGGGGCAAAAGGTCCCTGTATTTGTATACACCAATGGCGACTGCGCCGAGCTCTTTGTGAATGGCGTTTCCCAAGGCATGCAATGCAAGTCCCCCAAAGCCGATTCCTCCACCCTGCGCTTCCGTCTGATGTGGCCCGATGTGGTGTACGAAGCGGGCCGTCTGGAAGTCGTGGCCTACCGCGCCGGGGAGGAACTGGGACGCAAACGTCTGCAAACGGCGAGCCGGGCCCACACCTTGCGGGTCACCCCCGATCGCAGGACGCTCCAAGCCGATGGGATGGACCTCGCCTACCTGCAACTGGACATGGTCGATGAAGCGGGGACTCTGGTCCCCGGGGCCGATCATTTCCTCAGTCTTTCGGTCAAGGGGCCGGCGACCCTCGCCGGGGTCGGGAATGGCAATCAGCAGTCACTCCATCCCTTTCATGGGGATACGGTCCCGCTTTTCTACGGGCAGGCGATGGTCATCCTCCGGATGACCGGTGAACCCGGGGAGATCCGGCTCAACGCCCGGGCCAAAGGCATGAAAGCGGTGGAGGTGCGCCTCCGGGCGGAGTAGCCTTTGGTGATGGGGCTCCGATTCGGGCTGGAAGCCCCGAATGCAAAAATGGTGTACCCCCCCCAGGCCCGACGATGGCAGGCAGTGGGTGGCAATGCCCCTTAGCCTGCTTGCTCCGCACCCATCAATTTTTCGTACCTTCCGCTCCGGTTAGATTTATCCGTATTCCTATGACAAACATGATGCGTAGCTCTCTCCTGATGGGGGGACTCCTGGGTCTGGGGATGGTATCCCTCTTTGCTCAGGGCTTGCAGGAATGGCCCGAGCGTCATCTCAGTACAGCCGAGGTGGAGCAGCATATTCGTTTCCTGTCTGCTGACGAGCTCGGGGGCCGGCAACCCGGTCATCCGGGTCATGCCATTGCCGCCCGCTACATTGCCACCAGCTTCCAGGCAATGGGGGTACAGCCCCTGCCTGGGCTACAGGATTACTACCAGCCCATTCCCATGGGGCGGATGGTGCCCCCCCGGGCGGGCCACATCCGCTGGGGCAAGCAGGAATGGGCACAGGGCGGGGACCTACTCAGCATGAGCGGAGAGGGGATTGAGGGAGAATTCCCCGCGGTATTTGTCGGCTATGGCTGGATCGGAGACAGCACCGATGACTATGCCGGACTGGACCTGATGGGCAAAGTCGCCATCGCCCTGCAGGGGCTGCCCGAGCCCATGTCTCCCGGCAAGATCATCGCCGCTGGTCGCAAAAAGGCGGCCTGGGCCGCCGAGAGAGGAGCCTTAGCCCTGATTGAACTCTATACCCTGCCCTACCCCTGGAAGCGGCTCATGCTCAATTTCACTTCCCCGGCCCCGCGTGTCTTGCCCGAAACAGAGGATACCCGCCTTTTTCACGCTTGGCTCAATGATCCGGAGGAGTATCTGCTCCGCGCATTTAAAGAAGATACATCCGTCACTCTGGCGGTCGCTACCGAGACGGTCCGGCAAAACCGCTTCACGGCACCTAATGTGGTGGGCGTGATCCCGGGCCGCGACAGCAGTCTGCGTGAGGAGTATGTCCTGCTCAGCGCCCACTATGACCATGTCGGCACCGGCGGTGACGGGCCCGACACCATCTATAATGGGGCCCGCGACAATGCCATCGGGATCGCTGGCCTGCTGGCAGCGGCGCGCAGCCTGAGCGAAGCGCCCCCGCGGCGCTCGATCATCCTCCTCGCCTGTACCGCTGAGGAGATGGGTATGCTCGGCAGCCAGTGGTTTGTGGACCATTCGCCCCTCCCCCTTTCCCAGCTTGTGTACAACCTCAACTATGACGGGGCTGGCTACAATGATCGCACCGCCTTCACCGTGTTGGGATATGAACGTACCGGCATCCGGCCGCTGATTGACCGCACAGCCCAGTGGGCCCATCTCAACATCATCGCCGATCCCATGCCCGAACAGAACCTCTTTGATCGTTCGGACAATGTCTCCTTTGCTGCGGCCGGCCTGCCCTGCCTGTCCTTTTCACCCGGGATCACCGAGATGGACGAGACCATCCTCGCCCATTACCACCAGCCCAGCGACGAGGCCGATGGCCTCCACTTTGACTATCTACGGCAGCTGAGCAGCGCCTTCGTCCATCTTGCCCGTCTGATCGCGGACCAAGCCGCGCGGCCCTTCTGGCAGCCTGATGATCCCTACTATGAAGCCGGCCGTGCCCTGTATGCCGACTAAGCCTGACCTGTCCCATGCGTCCTTCCCTCGAAGCCTTTCTGGTCGCCTTTGGCAATGCCGCATGGGGTACGCCCCTCCTGGTACTGCTGCTCGGCGGTGGGCTCTTCTTTTTGATCTACTCCCGATTTCTGCCTTTTCGATATCTGGGGCATGCCTTGGCCATCCTGCGGGGCAAGTACGACGATCCTGGTGATCCGGGGGAAATAAGCCATTTCCAGGCGCTCTCCACGGCCCTTGCGGCCACGGTGGGTATGGGCAACATCAGCGGGGTGGCGGTTGCCATCTCCATGGGGGGGCCGGGCGCGGTATTCTGGATGTGGATGAGTGCGGTGGTGGGCATGGCCACCAAATACTTTACCTGCACGCTGGCCATCATGTATCGCGGTCGCGATACGGCCGGTCAGGTGCAGGGCGGCCCCATGTATGTCATCAC
>RFHL01000407.1 GCA_003696875.1 Bacteroidota bacterium
ATGGCGGCGAGATGGGGGCTTCCCCAGGGACGGAATACCCACACCGCCAGCAGGCTGCAGAGTACAATCGCCCCCAACCAAAGCAGATAAGAAACCGCTGTACCCCGGGCCAATCGAAACCAGGCCCGCACGTGGGCCGAGACCAGCAGCAGCGGCAGGGCTGGGGCCACGGTAGCCCCCACTACCCCGTCGATCAGGCTGCGCTCGGGAGGCCAGAGGTTGCCCAGGCCGATGCCAAAGACATAGGCCAGCACCGGGGCGCCCAGCCAGGCAAAGAGCCGAAAGCGGGTTTCTCCCCAGAGGAGGAAAGCCGGAATCAGGACCAGTAGGGCGACGTAGAGGATGGCCAAAGCGAAAGGACTGCTTAACCGGCGGCAGGTGCCGCCAGCACGCTCCGAAAAGCTTCCAGAAAACGAGTCAGCGCCTCCTGCGTCACCGTCAGGGGTGGGAGCAGACGCAGCGTATGGGGATCAGCGGCCGAGCCGGTGAAGATGTGATGCTCAGCCAGCAGGGCCTTGCGCAGCGGGCCCGCTGGCTGAGCCAGCTGCACGCCCAACATGAGGCCCGCTCCGCGGACCTCGGTCACGCCCGGCAGTCCTGCCAAAGCCTCCTTCATCCAGTCGCCCATGCGGGCGGCGTGGGCGATGAGGTCTTCCTGCTCTATCACGTCCAGCACCGCCAGACCGGCGGCGCAGGCGAGGTGATTACCACCAAAGGTGGTCCCCAGCATCCCAGGCCAGGCCTGGAACTGGGGCCCGATCAAGACGCCGCCCATGGGGAAGCCGTTGGCCATGCCCTTGGCAACGGTGATCAGGTCAGGGCGCAGATCAGGGGTTGCCTGATGGGCAAAGAAATGGCCGCTGCGGCCATATCCGGACTGAATTTCATCCAGAATCATCACCGTCCCGGTCGCATCACACAAGGACCGCACGCCTTTCAAGAAACCGGGGGCCGGCACATGGATGCCGCCTACACCCTGTATCCCCTCGATCACGACGGCCGCATAGGCCTCCGTATCCAGCAGGGACTCCAACTGCGCCAGATCGTTGAAACCGACCCGACTGACGTGATCAACCGGATTGACCGGGGCCTGTATACGCGGGTTGTCGGTCACGGCCACTGCGGCCGAGGTGCGCCCGTGAAAGGCCCCTTCCAGAAAGGCGATCTTCTTGCGCCGGGTGTGAAAAGAGGCCAGTTTCAGGGCATTCTCAATGGCCTCGGCCCCGCTGTTGATCAGAAACAACTGGTAGTCGGGATAGCCCGAAAGCTGTCCAAGCTTCTCAGCCAACTCGCGCTGCAGGCGGTTCTGCACCGAATTGGAGTAAAAACCGATGCGGTTGAGCTGCTCTGTGAGTCTGGCCACATAGTGCGGGTGGCTGTGGCCGATGGAGATCACCGCATGCCCCCCGTACAGATCCAGGTAGGCGGTACCCTGGGCATCGTAGACATAGCAGCCTTTGGCCCGGACCGGCTCCACGTCAAATAGTGGGTAAACGTCGAAAAGGTTCATAGAGAAGGAAAAAGGGTAGATGCCATGGGCGGTAACAGGATGTATACAGCTGCCTAGAAATAGCTCGCTTTTAAATCCAATCCGGCCGTTTCCGGCAGGCCAAACATCAGGTTCATATTTTGCACCGCCTGTCCGGAAGCACCTTTTAGCAGGTTGTCTATCATGGAGAGAATGAGCAGCTTGTCACCATGCCTGGACACCTGGAGCAGCGCCTTGTTGGTATTCACCACCTGCTTGAGGTTCGGATTGGTGTCGGTCAGGTGGGTAAAGGGGTGATCGTGATAAAAGTCCTGGTACAGCTTGCGGGCTTCGGCCTCGCTCAGATCGCTATTCAGGTAAAGGCTGGCAAAAATGCCTCGGGTAAAGTCTCCCCGCAGGGGGATAAAGTTGAGAGCCGGAACCGTGGCTCCCTGAGCTTGCGCCAGGCTCTGGCGGATCTCAGCCAGATGCTGATGCCCAAAAACCTTATAAGCCGACACATTGCCTGCCCGCCAGGAAAAATGGGTCGTCGCCACCGGCTGCTGCCCGGCGCCGGTCGAGCCGGTCAGGGCGTGAATATGAACCTCCTGCTGCAGCTGTCCGGCCGCCGCCAGCGGCAACAGACCCAACTGAATCGCCGTGGCAAAGCAGCCGGGGTTGGCAATGCGCTGGGCCTGCGCGATGCGCGCCCGCTGCAGTTCTGGCAACCCATAGACAAAGTCGTGGTCTCCCGCCAAGCGGAAGTCGCTGCTCAGATCAATGATGCTCAGATCTTCTGGCACGTCCTGGGCAGCGAGAAACGGCTGCGTCTGCCCGTGGCCGGTACAGAAAAACAGGACGTCTACCGCCCTGAGATCGGGCTCACCGACAAAGCACAGCTC
>RFHL01000408.1 GCA_003696875.1 Bacteroidota bacterium
AAGGTCCTTACCATCCAGCGTTCAAAGCTCTGACTCTCCCAAAAGAAATAGTTGAACCACACGGCCACCGCTAGCATCAGGCCGACCGACAGATAATACCCCGGATGGTACTCCTCCCGAATATGGGCCCGAAATTCCTGCCATAGCTGGCGCATTGAGTCAATCATGGGCAGAGGTTCCTGATGCTCGGGTATTCATGTTGCTTCGAACGGAGGGTTGCCGTTCGTCGAGCCGGTCGAAAGGCACGTAGCCTTTTCCACATAAGTTATCCACACAAATCCAGGCTCAATGTCAAGAAATAAGGAGGTTATCCACACATTTCACACCCACCCGGAAAGTGGAGGCAAATTAGGGGAAATTCCGGAAGATCACACGGCCCAATGGCTTGGTTTTTCGCCGGTATGGGTGTAATTTGCGGGCCAAAATTCATACGATCTCAATCGGTTTCTTTACTCAATCTTCATGGCAAATTCCGTCAATAAAGGCTCTGTTGCTCAGGTCATCGGCCCGGTGGTCGACGTCGAGTTTACCGCCCAGGGGGCTGAGCTTCCCCGCATCCTCAACGCCCTGCATGTCGTGCGTCCCAACATGGCACCCCTGGTGCTGGAGGTGCAACAGCACCTTGGCGAAAGCCGGGTCCGCGCCATCGCTATGGATTCCACCGACGGGGTGGAGCGTGGCATGGAAGTCGTAGACATGGGGACCACCATCTCGGTTCCGGTCGGGGACGCCATCCGTGGCCGCCTCTTCAACGTCACCGGTGCCGCGATTGACGGTCTGGGTGAGCCCGAATCGGACGGCGATCGCTACTCGATTCACGGTTCTGCCCCCAAGTTTGAAGAACTCTCCACCGAGATGGAGGTGCTGACCACTGGCATCAAGGTGATCGACCTGCTAGCTCCCTACCTCAAGGGGGGGAAAATTGGTCTGTTCGGTGGGGCTGGAGTAGGTAAAACCGTGCTCATCCAGGAGCTGATCAACAACATCGCCCTGAAGCACGACGGCCTGTCGGTATTTGCCGGTGTCGGTGAGCGTACCCGGGAGGGGAACGACATCCTCCGGGAGATGATCGAAGCCAATGTGGTCCGCTACGGCAAGGAATTCGAAGAAGGGATGCACCACGGCGGCTGGCCACTGGACAAGGTGGACAAAGACAAGCTGAAGGACTCCAAGCTGACCATGGTTTTTGGACAGATGAACGAACCTCCGGGCGCCCGCGCCCGGGTGGCCCTGACCGGTCTGACTATCGCCGAATACTTCCGCGATGGCAAAAAGACCGACGCCAAAGGTCGTGACGTCCTTTTCTTCATCGACAACATCTTCCGCTTTACCCAGGCAGGTTCTGAGGTATCAGCTCTCCTCGGCCGGATGCCTTCTGCTGTGGGTTACCAGCCGACCCTCGCCTCCGAGATGGGAGCCATGCAGGAGCGGATTACCTCGACCAAGCGAGGCTCTATTACCTCCATCCAGGCCATCTACGTACCGGCGGATGACTACACCGACCCCGCGCCGGCCACGACCTTTGCCCACCTTGACGCCACCACTGAGCTCTCTCGCTCGCTGGCTGCCCTCGGGATCTACCCGGCCGTAGATCCGCTGACCTCGACTTCCCGCATTTTGCAGCCCCACATCGTGGGCGACGAGCATTACACCTGTGCCCAGAACGTGATCCAGCTGCTGCAGAAGTACAAGGAGCTTCAGGACATCATCGCCATCCTCGGGATGGACGAACTTTCCGATGAGGATAAGCTCGCCGTGGCCCGCGCCCGGAAGGCGCAGCGCTTCCTTTCCCAGCCCTTCTTTGTCGCCGCTGCCTTTACTGGCCTCGACGGTCAGTTTGTGGAAATCGAGGATACCATCCGTGGCTTCAACATGATCCTCAACGGCGACCTCGATCACATCCCCGAGCAGGCTTTTTACCTCAAAGGAGGCATCGACATGGTCATCGCCGAAGGGGAGAAAATGCTCGCCGAAGCCTGATAATCAGCATTTGAATCCCCCGTATTATGAAAGTTTTCGATTTGGAAATTGTCACCCCTGAGGCCAGCATCTTCTCCGGCAAAGTCCAGAGTGTACAGGTACCCGGTTCTATGGGGAGTTTTCAGGTGCTGATCAACCACGCGCCCATCATTTCTACCCTGGGCAAAGGCAAAGTCAAACTCGTCAAAGAGGATGGCGAAGCCCTCACCTTCAATACCGAAGACGGGGTGGTTGAGGTCCTGAAAAACAAGGCCATTATCCTGGTGGAGAAGGTGATCGAAGCCTGATCCCATACGCCATAACTTACTGTGTTTGTTTGTTGTAAAAGGGCCAACCTTCATGAGAGGTTGGCTTTTTTCGTGAAAAGATTCCAGGTATGCCGCAATTCTTCTGGATAGGCCTGCTGGGCCTGCTCGCCACCACCGGCTGGGCTTGCCAGCCTGCTTTACCCGCCGATTCCCCCAACGTGATCTACATCCTGGCCGATGATCTGGGCTATCACGAGCTGGGAAGCTACGGCCAAAGCCTCATCCGCACCCCACATCTGAACCAGCTGGCCCGCGAAGGCATGCGTTTTACCCAGCACTATGCCGGCAGCGCCGTCTGTGCCCCTTCCCGTTGCACCCTGCTGACCGGCCAGCATACCGGCCGCAGCTATGTGCGCGGCAATCACGAATTGGGCGGCTTCCGGGACGAGGAAGAGGGCGGGCAACTGCCCTTACCGGCCGGGACTCCCACTCTGGCCCGGATGTTCCAGGACCTTGGCTATGCCACCGCCTGTATCGGCAAATGGGGCCTGGGCGGCCCCGACAGCGAAGGTCTGCCCACCCGGCAGGGTTTCGACTTTTTCTACGGCTACCTTTGCCAAAAACAGGCCCACAACTATTACCCTACCCACCTATGGCGCAACGAAAGCTGGGACAGCCTGCCTAATCCCTACGTCTTCCCGCATCAGACCCTGCCTGAGAAGGCCGACCCGGATGATCCGGCCAGCTACACGGCCTTTCGGGGACAGGCCTACGCCCAGGATCTGATGGCCCGCGAAGCCCTGCGTTTTGTGCGGGAACAAGCGGACAACCGCTTTTTTCTGTATCTCCCTTTTCCGGTACCCCATCTCTCGCTGCAGGTTCCCGACGACGACACCCTTCGCCGCTACCAGGCCCAGCTCCCGGATACACCCTACCGGGGTGACAAAGGCTACCTCCCCAACCAAACCCCTCGTGCCACCTACGCCGCCATGATCACCCGTATGGATGCGCAGATCGGTCAACTCCTTGACCTGCTGGACAGCCTGAACCTCAGAGAAGAAACCCTGATTTTTTTCAGCAGCGACAATGGCACTACCTTTGATATTGGCGGCGTCGACCGCCACTTTTTCCAGAGCCTGGGCCAGCTGCGCGGCCACAAAACCAACCTCTGGGAAGGCGGTATCCGGGTGCCCTTCCTTGCCTCCTGGCCGGGACACATCCCGGCGGGCAGTGTGAGCAGCCATATTTCAGCCTTTTGGGACGTATGGCCCACCCTGTCCGAGCTGACCGGCGGGGCTCCTCCCCCCGCCCAGCATGGGATTTCTTTCCTTCCTGAGCTGTATGGCGACAGTACCCGACAGCCTAAAGCGGAATTCTTATACTGGGAATTTCCTGAGCGACAGCAAATGCAAGCCCTGCGGCAAGGCCGCTGGAAGGCGGTTCGGGACAGCCTGAGGGGTCATCCCGGGGCTCCCATTCAGCTCTATAACCTGGAGCAAGACCCTGGCGAAACCCGTGATCTGGCCAGCGAATATCCTGAGGTAGTCGCTCGCCTATCCGATTTGATGGAAAGGGCGCATACGCCCCACCCGCTCTTTCCGCTAGGCCAGGAACTGGCCAAAACCCCCGTAGAAACCCAGGATTAAGCCCCAATCCGGCCCCGCTCCAGGGCCCACAGCCCCTGCCCGGCGACCGCCTCTACTACCTTATCCAGGTGCTTGAAGCGTGTATCCCGGGTATGCCCCGCTACATAGCGGGCATAGATTTGCTGGACAATCACAGCCAGCTTGTAGCAGCCAAAAACGTAGTAAAAGAGCATCCCGGAAACATCGCGGCCCGACCGGGCCGCGTAATGGCCCACCACCTCCTGTCGGGTCATATTCCCCGCATGATGCGTCACATTGAACAGCCGAGTGGCCGGCGGGTCGCCTGCCTCCACCCAATAGGCCAGGCTGGCCCCCAAATCCATCAACGGGTCGCCAACCGTGGCCATCTCCCAGTCTAGCAGGGCCAGGATACGGCCAGGATCTCCAGGGTCCAGAACGAGATTGTCGTATTTGTAGTCGTTGTGCAAAAAGGCCGGTGCCTGCTCCGGAGGGAAGTGGGCCTGCATCCAGGTCTCCATCTCGGTCATGGCTGGCAATTCCCCGGTCTTGGCCCGGGCATAGCGCCCAATCCAGCCGGCTACCTGCCGGCGGGTGTAGCCCTCTGGCTTTCCCAGCTCTCCCAATGGCCCCGAAAGGTCCATCCCATGCAAATCCACCATCGTCTCCACTGCAGTCCGAGACAGAGACCGCCATTGCTCGGCTGATAGGCCTTCCGCCTCGGGCCTTCCTGATCGCAGGATGAGGCCCCGGACCCGCTCCATCAAGTAAAATGGAGCCCCGAGGGGACTTTCTTCTGCCTCCTCACAATGGTGTATGGGATTGGGCACCTTGGGAAAAACCGGCCGCAGCAGGTTTAATACCTGAAATTCTCTTCCCATATCATGCCCCGACTTGATATGGGCCCCAAAAGGAGGGCGCCGCAGCACCATATCCCCCCGGTTGGTCTCCAATAGATACGTAAGATTGGAAAAGCCGCCTGGAAACTGCCGGATGGTATGCAAGTGGAAATCTGTTCCCCACAGGGATTGCAAATAGGCTTGAAGGGCGGCTATGGGGAGCTCCTCCCCGAGACGGATGGCCTGCGCTTGATCAATCATGGGCGAATGGTCAAAAAATACCTTGAGGCAGAAATCTACAAAAGAAAACGGAGGCCAGCGAAACTGGCCTCCGTAACGATTCACTTAACTTCGGGCTACGCCTGGATTAGCGCAACATCAGCTTCTCGGTCACCGACCCTTGGGCAGTGGTCACCTTGATCATATAGATCCCGGCGGCTTCCTGGCTCAGGTCAAAGGACGTTTCAAAGCGGCTGACAGCATTGGCACGACGGCTGCGCACCAGCTGGCCCCGGAAGTTGAAGACTTCGACGGTCAAAGCTTCGCTGCGATCCAGCTCTACTTGTACCTGTACCATCCCCTGGCTGGGGTTGGGGAAGACAACAAACTCGTTCAGGCCCAGGAGACCATTGATGCTCGTCGTGGTGTCGGACTCAGGATCACAGTTGGCGCCATTGGCCAGAGTACCCACCTCAACGGTGTCGTTGAAGACACAGCCATTGGCATCGGTCACCTCTAGGTAGTAGGTACCCCCACAGAGCAGGAAGATAAAGTCATCATCCGCACCCGGCCAAGTGGTATCGGCGGCACTCCAGTTATAGCTGTAAGGCTCGGTTCCACCGGAGATGCTGGCGGCGATATTGCCGTTGTAGGGCGGGTTGGCGTTGGTATTCGGGGAGGCCAGCAGGTTGGAGACGAAAGCCGCAGGCTCACCTACCGAAACCGTCGTGCTGTCCTGACAACCATTCTGGTCGGTCACGACCACCTGATAATCACCAGCGGGCAGGCCGGACAGGCTGGTGCCAGTCTGACCATCGAAATCCCAGGTGTAGGTGAGGGTACCTGTACCGCCCATACCCATGGCCGTAGCCGTACCGGTGGAGTCACCGGGGCAGAGGGCATCCTGAGCAGAAGCCGAGAGGGAAACTGCTGCGGGCTCGGTGATGGTCACCGAAGCAAAGGACTGGCAGCCATTGGCATCGGTGATGGTCACCGAAGTCATACCGGCTGGCAGGGCGACAGCAACGGAGTCGGTCTCCCCATTCGTCCAGGCAAAGGTAAAGGGACCCGTACCACCGGTGAGGACCGGCGTAGCCGTACCATCGTCGGCACCGGCACAGGTGACGTTGGCGACATCACTCAGCACGACAGATGCCGCACCAGCATTGTTGAGCACCACTTCCACCTCATCGCTACACCCTTTGGAGTCGGTTACCGTCACGGAGTAGACACCGGCATCAAGACCGGTGACCGTAGGCGTTGTAACACCAGGTAACCCGGGGATCTCCCAAGCGTATTCGTAAGGACCAATGCCACCAGCGGCATTCACGGTGACCGAACCATCAGCCGCTCCACATGCGGGGTCTGTAATGGTGAGGGTGTTAGCGAAAGGATTCTCCTTACAGTTGTAGAAGAAGATGGGCGTCTCGGTGAAGTCCGTAGCTTCGTCGAAGTTTACGTCCGTGAAGTACCAGAAATCCACCTGGGTGATGGCATCCCCATCGGTGAGGTCCATTACGACCGTCGGCAGGGTATGTACCGTACCATTGGTGATCGCCGTAGCCGAGGTATGAGGCAGCAGGGCGTTGGAGGCCCAGAGCACGTCGTCACCGGTAAAGTCGATCACGGGCGTGATGGTGTTGTCGTCCACATTGATGGCGCGGGCATACATGTCCGGGAAGTCGTTAGCGGTCTCGCTGTTGGCCGGATCGGTATCCGTCCAGCTCAGGATAACCACACTACCATCTTCGGAGCGGGAGGCACGTACCCAGGGATCGGCGGTAAATTCACCCGCGGGATCGTTAGCAGTCGTTCCGAAGGTACCACGGAAATTCTCCTGCCAGTCCAGGTAGATCATATTCCAGTCCCCATACTGGTCCTTAGTGACGTCAAAGACGTACATTTCCAGGCCAGAGTAGATGGTATAGCCGGGCGCAGCCACTGTGCCGCCATCCTGACGGATGCTACCATTGGCAACAACCACCACCGCGTGAGGATTGCCGTTCTTGTCTACCACCATGTCGATATCAAAGCCGGTGGTCGGCTTACCTACTCCATAGGTGACGGTATCAATCGGGTTCAGGGAGCTATCGATGAACTGGAAGAACTGGAGGGAGTCAATCAGTTCGGAGAACTGGGTCATGTCCACATCCTGCTCATTGCCCCAGGTAGCCCCCCCGTCGAGGGACTCGATGAAGAAGACCGAGTAGACGGAATCCTGACCGCCCACGAGGTCACCCAAAGCAGCAATGTAGCCGGTCTGCCCATCAGGGCTGAAGCCGAGGCTCAAATCTGCCAGAGTAGGCGTACCGTCAAAGCCCAGGTAGTGGTTGGGCTGGTAGGTGGTCACGATGGACCAGTTGACCGTTTGGGTAGCGGCATCCCACACACCTTTGTGGATGTGGATGTCAGAGCCAACGTTGGTGCCGTCCCAGGTGCGGGAGAGGTACCAGAACTCACCCGGCACCCGCTCCACCAGCGAGTAGGCAAAGTAGTGGTTGCCGTTGGAGAAGGGGTAAATCTCCTGGGTTACGCTGAGGTTGGTGGGGTCCACCCAGGTACCGACGACGTTGCCGTCCCAGCCCTGACCGGAGGGAGAGAGCACCGGGCCTACGTACACACCCGCCAGGTTAGCGGCGGTAGCGGGGCTACCGGGTTGCAAGAAGATCTGCATGTTCGGGTAGCGAGAATCCTGCGAATAGGTGGGGTTGATTGGCCCGATGCCGTAGCAACCAATCGCGGGCGGGTTGCCCGGGCTGTTGGAGCCCGCGCCTACCTGCCAGGTCTGGCCACCATCACCGGAGAAAGCCATCCGGTACTGACCGCTGGAACCGCCACACTGACCGACGTTCTGACGGTGGATAAAGGCCACGGAGCCGCCATTGGTTCCGACCTCGGTCTCAACGGAGATCTGGTTGGAGGAGCCGAGAAGAAAGGTGTAGGCATTGGAGGCCTCACCAATTTTTACCGAAGTCACCGCGCTGGTCGATACCGTGCCGATCGGCAGGGTGCTCGTCCCGGCAGGGATACCGGTAGCCGACATCGCGGCCTGCTCCATAAGGGCTGCCTTGTCGATCGGTCCCAGCGGGGTCAGCTCCGGATTGGAGATGACAGATTGCCGGGCCGACTGAGCAAACAGCGTCGTTGCCGCCAATACGGCGACGAGGGTAGCGAACAAGTTTCTCATAGTCTACCTACTTTAAGACAATTTTGGTTAAAGGTTTGGATCCGAAATTAAGCGTACGAAACTAGCTAAATAAGCCTGCTTCTGCAATACGCAGTAAAAAAGCAAGGTCTAGAAGCATGGCTAAAGTAAAGATAGTTTAGAACTTCTAAAAGGGCATTTTCATATTTGGCCCTCCGTTGCACAGTTTGATCAGGGGCCTTCCGGCCACAGACCACCCGGCCAGAATCGGCCG
Source organism: Bacteroidota bacterium (assembly GCA_003696875.1). GTDB lineage: Bacteria > Bacteroidota > Bacteroidia > J057 > J057 > RFHL01. Next base: position 8,310 of record RFHL01000408.1, read on the forward strand.
TCTCCAGGAAAGGCATTTTCGACCAAAATTTGATTTTCTTTTCTGGGCTTGTATATTGCACCCGGCTTTCCGGTCGAATTCATTTGACAGGTATTGCTGGTATATAACGAATGAGGTGAGAGACCTGACTCTGTGACCCTCTGGCAACCATCCTCTGGAAAGGTGCCCCTTTCAGGCCCGCAAGGGAAATATAAACCTAACCACCTGCCACTTATGCGCAATCGCATTCTCTCCCGTCCTTCCCCCACGCTTCCCGGACCCTTCTCTGGTCCCTGCGTATCGGCCCGACTTGCCACCCCCCATTTCATGTCCCTGCAGGCTTGTTGTTGTTGCTGAAACCAGGTTTTCTCTGGATCCGCCTGTCCTCCCTCCACCGGGAGCCATGGTACCTGAGAAAATAGGCCTGGCAACGGCATACCGTAGCTTGCCTGCCCCCCTTGTGCTACGAGGCATACGGAGTTCCGCTCCGATATCCCCGTCCTCCACTTGTTTGTTTTCAATGTCCACATATTCACCCTAAACCCTTCGAGTCATGAGTCAGAACTATCGGTTCGAAACACTTCAGCTTCACGCTGGCCAGGAAATCGACGAAACCACCCGCTCCCGGGCGGTACCCATCTATCAGACAACGTCTTACGTCTTCAAAGACAGCGATCATGCCGCCAATCTTTTTGCCCTGAAAGAGTTTGGCAACATCTATACCCGGATCATGAATCCGACCAACGACGTATTTGAGAAGCGAATCGCTGCATTGGAAGGAGGCGTAGCAGCGCTTGCCGTCGGCTCGGGACAGGCGGCCCAGTTCCTGGCCCTCAACAACATCCTGCAGGCAGGAGACAACTTCGTGTCAAGTAGCCACCTCTACGGGGGGACCTACAATCAGTTCAAGGTCGCCTTCAAGCGTCTAGGGATCGAGGTACGCTTTGCCGACGGGGTCCGTACGGACTCCTACGCTCCGCTGATCGACGATCGCACCAAAGCGATTTATGTCGAAACTTTGTCGAATCCCGAATTCTCGATCCCGGACTTCGAAGCCCTGGCACAGCTCGCCCAGGCCCATGGCATCCCGCTCGTGGTAGACAACACCTTCGGCGCCGGGGGCTACCTCGCCCGTCCCATCGACCACGGCGCCAACATCGTGGTCGCCTCGGCAACCAAGTGGATCGGAGGCCACGGGACCAGCATCGGCGGCGTCATCGTCGACGCCGGCAACTTTGACTACGGCAACGGCAAGTTCCCTCAGTTTACAGAGCCTTCTGAAGGCTACCACGGGCTGGTCTTCAACGACGTGTTTGGCCCCAACAACCCACTGGGCCTGCCCAACATCGCCTTTATCATCCGGGCCCGGGTAGAAGGGCTGCGTGACTTCGGGGCCGCCCAGAGCCCCTTCAACAGCTTCCTGCTCCTGCAGGGCCTCGAAACCCTCTCGCTGCGCGTGCAGCGCACGGTTGATAATGCTCTTGCCCTCGCCCAGTGGTTTAAGACCCTGCCCCAGGTCAAGACCGTCAAGTATGCCGGCCTGCCGGAAAGCCCCTACCACGAACGGGCCAAAAAGTATCTGCGCCACGGCTTCGGGGGGGTGCTCGCCATCGAACTGGAGGGCGACCGTGATACGACCGTGCAGTTTGTCAACAGCCTAAACCTGGTGAGCCACCTTGCCAATGTAGGGGACGCCAAAACGCTCATCATTCACCCGGCCTCGACCACCCATCAGCAGCTATCAGATGCCGAGCAATCGGCGGCTGGGGTGAGTCCTACCGGCCTCCGCATCTCGGTCGGGATTGAGCACATCGACGACCTCAAGGAGGATTTCCAGCAAGCCTTTGAAAAGGTCTTCTCCCCTAGCCCTGTGCACTAGGAAATCGGCCAGGAGGCGATGCCTCCTGGCCTTTTTTTCCTCCTACCGTAGCTGCCGACAAACATTTTCCATCCTCCCGGGCTTAAGGTCTACTCACCTGACCTCAGGCTATGCAGACATTTTCCTATCCAGAAGCATTTGAGCTGGAAAGCGGGGCGGTCCTGCCCGGCTTCGACATCGCTTACCGCACCTACGGTACCCCCACCCAGGATCCGGATCGGGTTATCTGGGTCTGCCACGCCCTCACCGCCAATGCCGAAGTGGCCGATTGGTGGCCCCACATGGTAGGCCGTGACCTGATTTTTGACCCCAGGCATCACTTCATCGTCTGTGCCAATATGCTGGGTTCCTGCTATGGCTCGACGCATGCCCTATCCCTCCACCCCGAAACGGGAGCACCCTGGTACCACGATTTTCCCCTTCTGACCAACCGGGACATTGTGCGGGCCTTTGATCTACTGCGGCAACACCTGGGTCTGGACCGCATCCGGACGCTGATAGGCGGCTCACTGGGTGGGCAGCAGGTCCTGGAGTGGGCTCTGCTACAGCCTGATGTTTTTGCCGAAATCATCCCCATCGCGACCAACGCCCGGCACTCGGCCTGGGGCATCGCCTTCAACGAATCCCAGCGCCTGGCCATCCAGGCTGATCCTACCTGGCATCAGGACCGGCCTGATGCCGGCCTGATCGGCCTCAAAGCCGCCCGCTCGATTGCCCTCCTCTCCTACCGCGGTTATCGCGCCTACACCGAAACCCAAACCGATCCCGAATCGGATCGGCTGGAGGCCTTTCGAGCCACCACCTATCAGCAGTATCAGGGCGAAAAGCTGGTCAGTCGCTTCAATGCCTATGCCTACTGGACCCTTTCCAAAGCCATGGATAGCCACCACCTGGGGCGGGGCCGGGGCAGTGTAGAGACGGCCCTGGCCCAGATCAAAGCCCGGACCCTGGTCATAGGGGTGGACACCGACGGGCTGTTTCCCGTCGAAGAACAGCAGCTGCTGGCCCGGCATATCCCCCGGGCCCGCTACCACGAAATCCAGTCGCCCTCTGGCCACGACGGTTTTTTGATTGAGACGGGCCAAATCTCCGAGGCTATCCGGGCTTTCTGGTCCGAAGCCCCCGCCTCTCTCCCCCACACTAGCGGATAAGGGTCACCGTTCCTCCTCGCTTTATTCGCTCACCCTTGAAGGTAAACCCTTCAGCTTCAAATACATATACACCCTCAGGGACCGCGCGTCCATTTTTCGTTCCATCCCAACGGAAGTTGGGCTCATTGGCCGCAAAGACCTCCCGGCCCCAACGGTCGTAGATTCGGATCTGGAAAAACTCGATGGACCGCATCACGACTTCAAAGGCGTCGTTATGCCCGTCCCCATTGGGTGAGAAGGCATTAGGAAAAAACATGGTAAAATTCAACGCCCGCACGAAGGAGAAGGCCTTTTGTGCCGGACAACCGATCTCATTATCTACCGTCAGGGTGACCACGTAATCCCCGGGGTCCTGATAGGTATGTACGGGACTGGTTTCTTCCGAAACGTTCCCATCGCCAAAATCCCACAGATAGCGCGTCGCAAATCGGCTCCGGTTGCTAAAGGTCACCGGCAAGGGGTAAAATCCCTCCACCGGATCCGGGGCAAAGTCGGCCTCAGGCAGGTCCCGCTCTACCCGCACCCGCACCGGGAGGGTATCTCCCGCACAGCCCTGCGGTCCGAACGGGATCACCCAGTAATCGGTGGTGTTGAACGGGGCCACCCGAATCCGGTCACGGGTCTCACCCGTACTCCAGCGGTAAGAAACCCCGCCTTCTGCCTGCAAAAAGGTCTCCTGGCCCAGACAGATTTCGTAGAATGAATCGGCCATCGCCACCGGCGGCTGCCAGACGGTGATCCGCAACGAGTCCACATTCGCACAGCCATTGGTGTCGGTGCCCACGACCGAAAAGGTCGCATCGGTCAACGGAAAGGCCAAGGGATCGGCAGAAAGCGGATCAGAAAGCAAGGCGGTCGGCTGCCAGACGTAGGTCGCCGCCCCGGCGGCGAACAGCAGCGCTGCTTCGCCCCGGCAAATCGCCTGATCGGGTCCCGCCTCGACGCGAGGCAGGGGGTTGACCTGAACCGATACCGTATCCAGCGCAGTACAGGCATTGGTGTCCACTACCGTAAGGACATACTCCGTCGTTTGGAGAGGGCTCGCCAGCGGGCTGGCAATCAGCGGATCGTCGAGGCTTGTCGCCGGTGACCAGCTGTAAGCCAGTCCCCCCGTCGCCCGCAGGGCGACGCTGCTACCGGTACATATGGCCGTATCCCGGCCCGCGTCTGCCGGCGGCGAGGCATAGACCTCCACCCGGACCGTATCCCGGTCCACACAGCCGCTGACATCTTCGATCTCGACCACATAGTCCGTAGTCAACAGGGGCGAAGCCACCGGAGCGGCCAGCGTCGTATCGTCCAACCCCAAAGCAGGTATCCAACTGAAGCGCACCGGCGTGCCTCCCAGACTCTGGGCCTGCAGCGTGCGGCTGTCTTCGGGACATTTTTCTACATCAGCGCCCGCGTCGGCATTCATGGTAGCAACCGTGAGGCTGTCGCTTTGCACACAGCCATTGCTGTCGGTGACGGTGACGGTATACACCGTTGTCAGCAAGGGATCGGCCCAGGGCTCAGCCAGGGTCGCATCACTCAGGCCGGCCTGGGGGGACCACAGATAGGCCACCCCACCAGATGCAGCCAGCTGAATGCTGTCCTCGCCACATTGGGTACGGTCGGGGCCGGCTTCAGCCGACGGCAGCAGATTCACCTGTACCCGAACGGTATCCAGGGCGGTACAGCCATTGGTATCGGTGACGACGACTGTATAGGTGGTCGTGCTGAGCGGAAAAACCTGGGGATCAGCCTGTACACTCCCACTCAGGCTGGGGGTGGCTTGCCATTGGTAGGCGATGCCCCCGCTGGCCAGCAAGCTGAGTGTATCGCCGATACAAAGGGCCGTATCCGGCCCAGCCTCCGCCGGAGGCGGCGGCAGCACTGTCACCCGCACCGTATCGGTATCGGCACAGCCACTGCTGTCAGTCACTGTCAGGACAAAGTCCGTGGTTTGCCCGGGGAAAGCCAAGGGGCTGTCCGTCGCAGGATCATCAACTGCCAGGGCGGGACTCCAGGCATAGGCGGTCGCCAGACCGCCCAGGTAGCCGCCCGAGAGGGGCAGCGTATCGCCGAAGCAAATGGTGTCGCCTCCGGCGGCCTGGGCGTACATGGTTTCCACCCGCACCGAATCGGTATTCACGCAGCCATTTGCATCGGTGACAGTGACAAAATAGGTGAGGGAAGAATCCGGGGCAGCCATGGGCGTAGCCGACGTCGCCTGCCCCAGGCTGCCTGCCGGCAGCCACTGGTACTGTATCCCGCCGCTGGCGGCGAGCTGGATGGAGTCTTCGCCACATTTGGTGAGCGGGGGACCGGCCTCTGCCAGAGGCAGCGAATTGACGGTCAAGACCACTGAGTCTAGCCGGACGCAACCGTTGGTATCGGTCACCGCGACGGTATAGGTCGTGGTGGCGATGGGAAAAGCCAGGGGGCTGGCCACCATCAGACTACTCAGGCTATCGCCCTGCCACAGGTAGCTGATCCCCCCGCTGGCCTGCAGGGCCAGGGTATCACCGATACAAATGGCCGCATCCGGGCCGGCCGAGGCCGGCGGCAAGGGATTCACCCGGATCTGTACGGTGTCACGATCCACACAGCCAAAGGCATCTGTGACGGTCACCTCATAGTCGGTGGTCGTCAAGGGAAAGGCCCTGGGGTCAGGCACATTGCCATTCGTCAGGCTGCCAAGGTTGTTCCAGCTATAGCTGACACCTCCCGAAGCGAGGAGCTGTACCGTGTCGCCGGCACAAATCACCTCATCCGGCCCCGCTTGGGGGTTGATGACATTCACCGTCACCTCAAGAGAATCGGCACAGCCCCACACCGCTGTCACGGTGGCGGTATAGGTGGTGGTGGTATCGGGATTGGCAAATGGGTCCGGGACTGTGGCATCGCTCAGCCCCAAGGCGGGGCTCCAGTGGTACGCAATCCCGCCGGCCGCAAAGAGCTGGACCGAATCTTCCGGGCACTTGGTGGTATCATTGCTCAAGCTGATGATGGGCAACAGCCGGACGGTTTGGTCAAGAGAGTCTATGTTCTCACAGCCGTTGGTGTCCGTCACCGTGACATAGAAGGTCCAGACCGTATCCAGCGTGGCGCCGCTGTAAAAGGGCGAAGCCGTAGGGCTGGCCAGACTGGGATCATCAAAGATCGCGGCCGGGCTCCACTGGTAGCCTACCCCACCGGTGGCAGTCACCACCGTCCCGCCTCCGGAGCACACGTAGGGATCGGAGCCAAAGGTGCTGGTCACGGGCAGCGGATTCACAATCACCCGCACAGTATCCTGGTCGGTACAGCCGGTGGTATCGGTCACCGTCACCACATAGGTGGCAGTATCCAGTGTGAAGACCTGCGGATCAGATATGCCCAGGCTAAACAAGCCCGGGGCCGGGTCCCACTGGTAGGCAATGCCTCCGGCCGCCTGGAGCTGGGTGGTATCTCCGATACAGACCGGCACATCGGGGCCGGCATTGGCATACATGACCCGGACGGCTACAGCGCCGGTGTCCACACAACCGTTGGTGTCAGTCACGGCGACCAGATAGGTGAGAGACGAATCGGGATTGGCCAGGGGGGTGGGACTCTGCGGGTCATCCAGACCCGCTGCGGGTAGCCACTGATAGGTCAGGCCGCCGCCGGCCTGTATGGGTACACCCACCTGGCCACATTTGGCGGTATCATTGCTCACCGTCACCACCGGCAGGGGATTCACCTGAATGCGCACCGAATCCCCGGCTACGCAACCGTTGGCGTCCGTAACGGTGACAAAATAGGTCGCGTCGGTGATGGGATTGACCACCGGATTGGGCCCATTGAGGGTACTCATCGCTGGTCCCGGCGCCCACTGATAATTGACTCCCCCTGTCGCATTGAGGGTCAGGCTGTTCCCGATACACAGGTCCGTATCGGCCCCCGCCTCGGCGGGAGGAAGAGGGTTGACGGTCAGGGTGATCTGCGCCGTATCCACACAGCCGGTGGTATCGGTCACTGTGACTACGTAGGCGGTGGTAGTCCCAGGAAAGGCGATGGGGTTGGGCGAATTCGGATCACTCAGCCCGAAGGCAGGGCTCCATTGATAAGTTGCGCCCCCCGAGGCGCTCAGGCTGGTGGTATCGCCAAAGCAAATCGCCGCCACAGGCGCCGCCTGCGCCGACATGGGGGTCACCGTCACCCCGGCACTGTCGACACAACCGTTGCCATCCGTCACGGTGACGGTATAGGTGGTCGCAACCACCGGGCTGGCGAGGGGATTGGCAATATTGGGGTCGCTAAGGTCCAATGCCGGGGCCCAACTATAGGAGACTCCTCCGCTGGCCTGCAGCGCCACCGGCTGCCCCGGGCAGCGGGTGGTGTCATTGGTGACCAAGGGCACCGGCAGGGGGTTGACCAGGACCGGGACCGTATCCAGCCGGGGACACCCCATGGTATCGGTGATGGTTACCACAAAGTCTGTGGTCGTATCCGGACTCGCCAGCGGATTCGCCAAAGTGGAGGTATTGACCAGCGCCGCGGGCGTCCATTGGTAGCTTCCTCCGCCGAAGGCCTGGAGGGGGAGGCTTTCCCCCACGCAGATGGTGCCGCCCGGGCCCGCCCCGGCGGGCGGCAGATCCCGCACGATCACGGTCAGGGTGTCAAACGAGCGGCGCTGGCAAAAATTCACGTCCTGGGCCGCCACCACAAAACGCACCGTTTGGCCGGCTACGGCACAGTTGGGGGTCCAGCACACCTGGCCGCTGACGGGATTGGTTCCCGTGAAGGTCAGGCTCGCCAGGGG
>RFHL01000409.1 GCA_003696875.1 Bacteroidota bacterium
CGAAGAATCTAATCGGACACACGAGATGCTTCACTTCGCTCAGCATGACAATCATCGATTGGAGCCATTCAAAGCGGTTTTAATCCAAAACTCACGTTACACTACGGCCGAGATTGCCCTCGCCGAGCTCAGCGCCTGGCGCTTTGCCCGCGAGCCCGATCCCGAGACCACCTACGACGAACTCAAGGTCTACCCCCGCCCCTAAGCTGCCTGCCATGCGCCTTTGCCTGCCCCTCCTGTGCATCCTCCTCCTGGGGCTGGCCTGCCGACCTGCCCCTGCCTCCCGCCCACCCAATGTCGTCCTCATTCTGACCGATGACCAGGGCTGGGGCGACCTGAGCCTGCACGGCAACCCCAACCTCTCCACCCCGCACATCGACCGGCTCGCCGAGCGCGGCGCGCAGTTCGAGCACTTCTACGTGAGTGCCGTTTGCTCGCCCACCCGGGCCGAAGTGCTCACAGGCCGCTATGCGGTCCGCGGGGGCGTCTACTCGACCTCCGCCGGCGGCGAGCGCCTGGATCTGGATGAGACCACGGTAGCGTTGCATTTCCAGCGGGCAGGTTATCGCACCGCCGCCTTTGGGAAGTGGCACAATGGCATGCAGTACCCCTACCACCCCAATGCCCGGGGCTTTGAGGAATTTTATGGCTTCTGCTCCGGCCACTGGGGCAACTATATCGACCCGATGCTGGAGCACAATGGAGAGCTGGTGCAGGGCGAGGGCTTCTTGCCCGATGACCTGACCACCCACGCCATCGACTTCATCCGGCAGCACCAGTCGGAGCCCTTTTTCGTCTACCTCCCGCTCAACACCCCGCACAGCCCGATGCAGATGCCCGACTCGGTTTGGGCGCCCTTCGCGGGAAAAACACTGACGGCTACACATCGCGATCCCGAAAGGGAAGACCCTGACTTCACCCGGGCGGCCCTGGCCCTGGTAGAAAACATTGATCAGAATGTGGGCCGCCTCACGACCGCCCTCGACGCCCTGGGCCTGACCGAAAATACGATCGTCCTTTTTCTCTCTGACAACGGCCCCAACTCCTGGCGCTGGAATGGCGGCATGAAAGGCCGCAAAGGCTCGGTTGACGAAGGAGGTGTGCGCGCACCCTTGCTGGTGCAGTGGCCCGGCACCATTCCCGCCGGTCTGCGCATTCCGCAGCTTGCCTCGGCCCTTGACCTGCTCCCCACCCTCACCGATCTGGCCGGCATTGAGCGAAGCAAAAGCAAGCCGCTTGATGGCCACAGCCTGGCCCCGATCCTGCGGGGCGACTCTACCGACTGGCCCGACCGCCTGCTGATCAACCATTGGCGAGGACAGACCAGTGTCCGCAGCCAGCGCTTCCGCCTTGATCCCGAGGGCAAACTCTTTGACATGGAAGCAGATCCTGGCCAATCGCAGGACGTAAGCGCAGCTTTCCCTGACCCGCACCAGCAGCTGCGTGCCGCTCAGGCGGCCTTTGAACAGGGACCACTGACCGAATTGCCCCCGGAAGATACCCGCCCCTTCCTGGTCGGGCATCCCGATTATGACCTTTTCCAACTGCCCACCCGCGACCTTGTCGCGCATGGGGGCATACAGCGGTCCAACCGCTGGCCCAATTGCTCCTACTACACCCACTGGACCTCCACCGATGACTCGATCACCCTGGATCTGGAGGTTCAGGCCGCCGGCAGCTTTGAAGTCGTAGCCTACTATGCCTGCCCCGCCGCCGATACCGGCGCGACGGTGACACTCAACTTCGGCGAGCAGGCGCTCCGCTTCCGGGTAAGCCAACCCCACGAAGCCCAGGCATACGGAGATGCCTACGACCGGGTGCCCCGTGGTGAGTCCCTGGTCAAGGACTGGGGGAGAATGCGTCTCGGCACGCTGGCTTTGCCAGCGGGGCGGGGCCAACTAAAGCTTCAGGCAAGCTCGATCCCAGGCCGGCAGGTAATGGAGTTGCGGCTGCTGATGCTGCGACGGGAGAAGGAAAAGTGAGGTGTTGCTTAGCCATAAAAAAGGCGCTCCGACCGATTTCGGCCGAAGCGCTCCTTACCCATTGACAGGGGTCTTATCGTTCCCACTCGATCACCAGCGGTGATCGGGGTGGCAGGGTCAGTGTCTCCTCAAGGGGCAGCTTTCGCTGCCCGATGACGTCATAGCCTTCGCGGACCGGGCCCATGGTCTCCCGGAAGCGGTCCAGTTTGAGGCGAAAGGCTTCTTCATTTTTGTTCAGAACCACCATGACGGTCTTGTCTGCATCCTGCCGAAAGTAGACGTATACCCCGTCGTGCAAGGGGCCGTAATGGGTGAGCTTACCCGTGTGGATGACAGGATTCTCTTTGCGCCACGTGAGCAGGCGGCGCATGAGAGCCTGGGCTTGCCGGGCCTGCTCGCTCAGGCCTTCGCCGGTGAAGGCATTCACGGCATCCCCGGCCCAGCCGCCAGGAAAGTCCCGGCGGATCTCCACGTGGGCATCCGTACCCGGGTGACTCATCAGGATCTCAGTGCCATAGAAAATCTGGGGAATCCCCCGCGTGGTCAGGATAAAGGCCATCGCGTTCTGCCAGAGGTCGTAGTCCTCATCCAGCTGGGTAAAAATACGGCTCATGTCGTGGTTATCGGGAAAAATCATGAGCATATCCGGGTCGGGATAGAGATAATCGAGCGCCAGCGTCTCGTAAATTTTCAGCAGCCCACTGTTCCAGCTTTCCTGTTCTTTCAGCCCTTCGACCAGGCTGATCTGCAAGGGAAAATCCATCAGGCTGTTGAGAGCTGAGGGATAGCCGTTGTCGTTGCCGGCCTGCCAGTGGGCCACGATGGGTACGAAGGGGGACCACTCTTCTCCGACAATAGAGAAGTGGGGGTACTCAGCCATGATGGCCTGCGTCCAGCGGGCCATGAAGTCCTTGTCGGGATAGGAATAGGTATCCATTCGGATGCCGCCGAGGTCGGCATACTCGACCCACCAGATGGCGTTCTGGATCAGATAGGTCGCCATCAGCGGATTGCGCTGATTGAGGTCGGGCATAGAGGGTACAAACCAGCCATCCTGAAACCACTGCCGGTCGCTGGGCGCAGCATGCGGGTCCTCCAGGGTGGTGCGCCGGTGGTTGGTCTGCCGATAGTCTCCCATACCGGCCGGAGGCCGGTTGTACCAGTCGGGGGTGGGCAGGTCTTCGGTCCACCAGTGACCGCTACCCGCGTGATTGGCGACCATATCCATGACCATCAGCAGGCCTTTTTCCTTTGCCTCTGCGCACAGCGTACGGTAGGATTCGTTGGTTCCCAGGCGGGCATCGACCTCATAGAAGTCGGTGGTGGAATAGCCATGATAGGAACTGCGGGGCTGGTCATTTTCCAGCACCGGGTTGAGCCAGAGCCCGGTGAAGCCCATGTCGCGGTAGTAGTCGAGGTGTTGGCGGATGCCCTCGATATCCCCGCCGTGGCGCTTTTCGGAGTCGCGCCGATTGGCCTTGTCAGCCAGGCCTTCGACCGAGTCGTTGCCAGGATCGCCATTGGCATAGCGGTCCGGGGTGATGAGATAAATCGCATCGCGGCTGTCGAAGCCGCGGCGCTGCGCCGAACCCGGCTGCCGCGCTTCCAGCGTGTAGGGGTATGTGAGCACCACCTTGTTGCCTTCGAGGAGGTTCAGGTTAAAAGTGCCTGTGGTGGCCTCCGGCCCGATCTCCAGATCGACAAAGAGGTAGTTTTCATTTGGCACCCGGATCGCCCGGAGCACGGTGATGCCTGTCGCCTCGACGCTGGGCTTTAGGTGACCAATGTCCTGACCATACAGCATCAGCTGTAGCTGGGCATTCTGCATTCCGACCCACCAGTGGGGTGGTTCCACACGCTCCAGACGAGGCTGGGCGGGCAAAAAATGAACGAGCAGGAGTAGCGGTAGAATAAGGAATCTCATAGAGAATAGGATTGAAAAAAATGGGCAAAAAAGAAAACCCCTCCCCGCCAGTGGCAGGGAGGGGCGGTTCTCCCATCGGGGAGCTTCACCTAGTTTTTGGTGATGGTGTAGGCATAATCAGGGCTGAAGAGGTCCAGCGTGATGGTGTAGTTGCCTGCCTCGGCAATGGGGATATTGGCCCCACCGTACTCCATAGACAGGTTGCCATCGTCGTCGCCAAGGTTGATGTCCCAGGCGTCGTTAGCTCGGAACTTGATCTCACCCACGACCAGGTCCAGGGTGATGGTGAGCAGTCTGGAAGCGGCATCGTAGGTCATGTTCTGGTCGACATCCCAGCTGCCGGTAGCGTCCCCGACCAGCCCCCAATCGGTCTTGACAAAGGTGTGGGTCAGGCTGTTGAGGTCGACGTTGAGGCGGAACACCCCGGCATCTCCTGAGGAGATGTCGGCCCCACCCGGGTCGAGGGTGCCATCGGCCCCGTCATCGCCCCAGTTGGTGTCCCAACTAGGCCCCTGGGTGTACTTAAACATGGTAGCCGTCTCAAAGAAGGCATAGCCTTCGAAGGTGTTGTCGTTGCGCCGGGAGTACACTGCTGTCGTGCTGTCGCCGGGGTTCCAACCCTGGTATGCACCAGGGACCCCCAGTTGAGGATACACGATGGTAGATTTGTAAGGCGTCACCGAGATCGTGATCGGGGCAGAGATGACCGGATCCACTTCGGGGCTTACTTCCGCAACCACACGCAGCTCAAGGCTGGAGGGGACACCATCGGCGAAGCCGTTGGCAAGCAGTTTCCCGTTCATTTCGCCCACGGTCATGGCGTCATCGGAGGTGACGGTCTGATACACCCCCAAGTCGACCGGGCTGGCAAAGTCGGTGCCAGCGGCGGCCATTTGCAGGGTGTACTTGACCGCGGCATCAAAGCCAAAGGTGGCTTCGGACCAGGTGAAGGTGGCAAAGCTTTGGTCGGCATTGGCCTCCTCCAGCACAAAGGCGCTGCCATCGGCCGGGCTGCTGATGGCCGGGGCGGGGCCCACTTGCAGGACCGGGGTCAACTCAGCCAGCGGCTCACAGGCCGTAAGCAGGCTGAGGGCAGCCACACCGGTTATAAAGAGTTTCTTAAACATGGATTTTCGCGTTTGAGATTAGTAGCCAGTGTTTTGGGTCAGGTTGGGGTTGGCACCGATGTCAGAGGCCGGGATGGGGAAGACATCGTAGAAGGAGGGGCGAGACTCGCCGGTGGGGACGTTGCCTTTCCAAGGCCAGAGGTAGCTGGTCTCGCTAAAGCGACCGAAGCGGATGAGGTCAGTCCGGCGGTGACACTCCCAGTACAGCTCACGGGCCCGCTCATCGATGATGAAGTCGAGGGTCAGGTCGGTTGGGGTGATGTTGCCAGAAGGACCACCATAGGCGCGGGTCAGCACCCGGTTCACATACTCCAGCGCCGTCCCGGCGTCGCCGCCGCTACCGCCGCGCAACACGGCCTCAGCATACATGAGGTAGACATCCGCAATCCGGAACATGGGGAAGTCGTTGTCCGGGAAGGTCGGGTGAGAACCCTTGGCACCACCGCTGGTCACGTTTTTGTACTTGGTGATGGCATAGCCCTCGGTAAACTGAGAGATGTCATTGATCTCCAGCGACTGACCATCGGTGTAGAACATAGCCCGGCTGTCAAAGCTGGCCAGCTCGATGGAGTAGGTGTAGCTGGGGGAGGTCAAGTACAGCTTGACGATATAGGTGCCCGAGCCGGGGATGGCGATGTTGTCGCCACCCTCTTCCAGGATGGCGTCGGCTCCGGTGTCTCCATAGTTGAGGTCCCAGCCGTCATTGGCCCGGAACTTAATCTCATCCCCGGTCAGGTCGATGGTGATGGTCCAGGCCCCTTCGGCCGGATCAAAGGTCATGTTCTGGTCGACATCCCAGCTGCCGGTAGCGCTACCGATCAGGCCCCAGTCGATGGACTCCACCGTGTAGGTGAGGTTCACCAGATCCGCCGTCACGCGGTAGAAGCC
>RFHL01000410.1 GCA_003696875.1 Bacteroidota bacterium
CCCCTGATCCCCCAAACACCAAAAGCGGTGACCGGAAGGCCACCGCTGAGGTTGGATAAAAAACCGGAAGGAAAGTCCTAAGCTTCGCTTTGGACAGCCTTTACTTTGGCTTCGAGAGACTTGATCACAGCGTGATTCTGCTCTTCGACGGACACTTTCTTGCCGAAAACCTGGGGGTTGGTCTTCAGGGAGTGACGGCGCCGGCGGGCCCGGGCGATCAGCTTCAGCTCTTTGCGGGTGTATTTTTTAGACATGATCTTTCCTCGTTTGAATACAGGCTGCAAAGGTAGGGAAAAATGACGTATCCAGAAAATTTTTTGAGAAAAGATCCCGAGGAGGGCGCTGCGGGGCTGGGGCCAGGGCCCTGCGCCCCGCCGTTCCCTTCCGGGGTCGCGGTCGCTCCGTCGGTCCCCCGGCACGCCGGGGGACCGACCAGGCCCTCCAGGCAACTAGCGCCGCGCGTACCCACCCCCCCAAAAGCAAAAACCCGGCAATTTGCCGGGTGCTGCACATGGCACCTTCTATAGAGAAGGCAAGCGAAGTACGTACTATTGGACGCGGAATTTCTGCGTGGTCACTTTTCCCAGTCCATCTTGTACATGGAGCAGGTAGATGCCCGCACTGATCCCGCTTAGCGACATATCTGTATAGCTGTGCATCGGGGGCAGGGTGAGCTGCCGCACTTCCCGGCCACTCAGGTCAAAGATCCGGGCCATCCCCGCCGCCTGAGCCGGCGCATAGGGGATTCGGATAGACGTCCGGGCAAAGACGGGCTTGCTGTCCTCGGCAGTCTCGTTGTCGTCGATCGGGGGCTTCCCATCTCCGTAGGAGCAGAAGCGTCCGTCAAAGGGGATGGCTTCGTCAAAGTAGCTAAAACCCGCCAGGCTGCCCCCGGTCACGCGGTCGGTATCCAGCATGTAGGCTTCCATATCGCCTGGGATCAAGGTCACCGCCAGGGGCGTTTCGCAGCTTGCGCCCGGGGCATCCAGGATGCCGTCATCGGCCGATGCCCGTATCAGGAAAGACCAGCGACGGTAGGGGGTCGTTCCCAGAGACTCAGTCAGGGTCCCGGCCGCCAAAAACTGGTTCGAAGCGGCTTCGTAGCGGATCACTGAGAGCACCTCGTCCCGGTTCAGATCAGAAGCCTCGAAGTTGCTGTAATTGCGCGCCCAGCGGATTACGCCTTCGCCATCGACCATCAGGATATAGCTCCGGCGGATCGTGGGATCGCTCAGTTGATACCATTCCCCGGCCATCAGCATCCCTTCCACCGAGGGATCGAAGCGGCTGCGGAAGGCGACTACATCATTGGCCCGTGCCCCAAAGTCGTCCCCAAAGTCAAAGGTGTGCATGAAGCGGACCTGACCGTCCTCGTCATTGACTCCGAGCAGGAAGGGGACTGTCCGGCCGTGCACATCGACGATTAGGGATCCCGATACCACAAAGTATCCGTCCGGATGCAGGCTCACGCCCGTTACTTCCGTAGGGGTATACCCGTCGGAGTAGGTATAGGTCCAGATGGGTTCCAGATCCGGCCCCAGCCGCACCAGGTAGGGGCGGCGGGCATCCATTTTGTCATAGCGAGCCAGAGCCAGATAGCCCATCTGCGCGGGCAATCCCAGCAGGCGCACGGCTTCGTCCTCAGTAGGGGTCTTCAGGGTAAACGCCTGGAGATATTTGCCGCTGGTTTCCAACTGGGTAAACATCAGGCTTGCGCCCGGCAGGCTGTGGTTGGGGCCTGAGAGCGTGACCAGGGTTCCATTCGCCTCATTTACCGCTACCCCGTTAAAACTGTGATTGGGTTGCATACGCGACCACAGGACATGTCCATGTTTGGAGATGGCCGTCAGGGTGCGCTCCGATCCACTTGAGATACTGGGAGCAGTCGGGTCCTGAATGCTCGTCCCGGCCAGGTACAGGTTGTCCGCTCCATCGGCAGCGACCGCCTCGACCCGCACTTCATTCGTGGTGTGGTTCAGATTCGAATAAATGGAGGCACCCAGGACAGGCCGGGCCGCCGGGTCCACACGGAGCATAAAAGTCCGGGCCTTATAGGTGGGAGCGGCTTCCTTGAGCTCCCCGGCGATCACCCACTCCCGGTTAGAAACCGGGACCAGATCCTTGACCGTGTACACGAGCGGCACGTCATGCCCCGCATCGTATTTGTAGTAGGCCTTGAAATACTGGGCCTGAACCGAGAGGTTCATGCCCGCAAACAGGAGAAAAAGGATGCCGTAGCGCCAGGTATTGCCAGGTATGAGAGAGAATCGATTGCGGTTCATGATCGGTACGTTGGGGTAATTGATCTACCCCAAAAGTAGCTATGATCCACAAATCAAAAAATGCAACTTTTCGCAAAATGCAACAGAAAAATTATATTCTAGATGCTACTATTCCTAACATTCGAATAGGGTCGGCCGGCTTGTTTGGGGAGAGGGCGAAGGTCGAATAGGCGCATCTTCCCGCTTTTCGCCTCTACATACAAGCCTCTAAATCCAACGCCTCCCGCAGGGCCTCAGGGGGTATTTTCCCACACCCGGTCCCGGATTTCCTCCACCGCGGCCAGATTGGCCGTGTTGCTCAGGATCACCAGCGCCCGGCGCTGCCCCGCGTCCATCCGCACCGCCAGCGCATGATGATGGGCGCCACTCATCTCCAGCCAGCGCTTACCGCTGGTTTCGCGGATGCGCCAGCCCCAGCCCATAGCCCGGCCCGCCCCCAGCGCAAAGTGGCTTTGCTGCGTGAGGACGAGGGCGTCATGCAGCGGATGCAGCGGGTCTAGTTGTGCGGCCAGGAAGGCCATCACTTCCGGCAGGCTGCTATAGAGATCGGCGGCACCCGTGAAGGCCCCATACTGATAGCTCAGGGCCCGCTCTTGCTCGGGCGTGTGCCCGGGCGTGATCCGCTCAAACTGGGCCTGTGTCATGCCGCCCAGGGGGCGGGTATCGGTCCAGGCCAGGGC
>RFHL01000411.1 GCA_003696875.1 Bacteroidota bacterium
CAACACCATCGACATCGCCGCCGCGCAGGCGCGCGGCATCCCGGTCTGCAATGCGGCGGGCTACGGCACCGAAGCCGTCGCCCAGCATGTTTTTGCCCTATTGCTTGCTATGACCAATCGGGTAGAGACCCACGCCCGCCACGTGGCGGGCGGCGGCTGGGCGGAGGCCCCCGACTGGACCTACCGCCTCAGTCCACTGGTCCAGCTCACGGGTCGTACCCTGGGCATCGTCGGACTGGGCCGCATCGGACAGGCGGTGGCCCGCCTCGGGCAGGCCTTCGGGATGACAGTTCTGGGGCATAGCCGCAGCGCCCGGGCGGTGCCAGGGGTACGTATGGTTGATCGGGATACCCTTTTTGCCGATAGCGACGTCATCAGCCTGCACTGCCCCCTCACCGCCGGCAATGCCGGCTTTGTAGACGAAGCGCTCCTCCGGCGCATGAAACCCGATGCCTACCTCATCAATACGGCCCGGGGCCCCCTGATCGACGAGGGCGCGCTGCTGCGCGTCCTGCAGTCGGGTCAGCTTGCCGGCGTCGCCCTCGATGTACTCTCCGAGGAGCCCCCACCGCCTGACCATCCCCTTTTCGGGGCGCCCCGCTGCCTCATTACCCCCCACATCGCCTGGGGCACCCAGGCGGCCCGCGCCCGCCTCATAGAGATGGCCGCCGAAAACCTGGCCGCCTTCCAGCAGGGCCATCCCCAAAGCAATGTCTGGGCTTCCTAACCACTCGCTTCCATGTCGCGCTTACGTCTGATCTGGCCACTCCTCGGCCTGATGCCCCTCCTCGCCTGCCAACCCAGCCCGGTTTCGGACCCCTGGCCCGATGCCGACCAAACCACCAAACCCTGGACCCGCTGGTGGTGGATGGGCAATGCCGTCGACAGCAGCAACCTGCGCCGGCAGCTGATCGCGTTTGCCGAAGCCGGCCTCGGCGGGGTAGAGATCACCCCCATCTATGGGGTACGGGGCGAAGAGGACCGTTTTCTTGACTTCCTCTCCCCCGAGTGGGTGGCTCATCTGCGCTATACCCTCCGGATTGCCGACAGCCTGGGCCTGGGGGTGGACATGAATACCGGCACCGGCTGGCCCTTTGGCGGACCGCAGATCCAGCCGCCGCAGGCGGCGGGTCGATTTCACCTGCGCCAGTATGACCTGAAGCCAGGAGAGCTCTTTAGCCAGCGTCTTGTCCCGACCGATACCGCCGCAGGAGAGCAGGTCCGGTTGAGCCGTCTCATGTTATGCGGGGAAGCAGGCTGCCAGGATATCACCGACCAGGTAGATGCACAGCGGCGGGTCGCCCTGAGCGTACCATCGGGCTACACCTCGGCTTATGCCCTCTTTTCGGGGCAAACCCGGCAGCGGGTGAAGCGCGCCGCCCCCGGCGGCAAGGGCTGGGTCATGGACCATTTTTCCCGGGTGGCACTAGCCACCTATCTGGCACGCTTCGACTCTGCCCTCGGGCCCGGTCCGGGCCCGGTCCGGGCCTTTTTCAACGACAGCTATGAAGTCTATGGCACCAACTGGACCGATGCCCTGCTCGACACCTTCCGGCAACGGCGGGGCTATGCCCTCGAATTGCAGCTCCCGGCCCTAGCCGGGCAAGGCGACAGCCTCACCATCCGCCGCGTACGGCAGGATTATTTTCTCACCCTGGGTGAGCTAGTGCAGGATGAATTTACCCGACCCTGGGCCCGCTGGGCCCACGAGCGGCAGGCCCTGGTGCGCAACCAGGCCCATGGCTCGCCCGGTAACTGGCTGGACCTCTACGGGGCCGTGGACATCCCCGAGTGTGAGACCTTTGGGGCTTCGCCTTTTCCGGGGATTCCTGGCCTGCGCCGCGAAGCGGCGCATGTGGCCCCCGATATCCCCAACTTTTTTGCCCTGAAAATGAGCACCTCCGCCGCCCACACGCGGGGCAAGCCGCTGGCCTCATCGGAGAGTTGCACCTGGCTGGCAGACCATTTCCGCGTTTCGCTCTCCCAGATGAAACCCGAACTGGACCAGCTCCTCCTCGCTGGCGTCAACCATGTCTTCTTTCACGGCACCACCTACTCCCCCGCTGATGCCGACTGGCCCGGCTGGCTCTTTTATGCCTCCACCCACGTAGATCTGGTCAACCCCTCCTGGCAGGACCTGCCCGGCCTCACCGCCTACCTCAATCGATGCCAATCGGTGCTGCAAGCCGGAAAACCCGCTACCCAGCTGCTGCTCTACTGGCCCTATTCGGATATGCTGGACCAGCTCTCGCTGGACCAGCCCCTCATTAGCATTCACAACCTCGAAACCTGGCTGCTGCCCACCGGTTTCTATACCCTGGCCCGGGAGCTGGATTCACTCGGCTATCAGGTCGATTACATTTCCGACCAGCAACTGGCCGACCTACAGGTGAAGGACCGGGCCCTCACGCTCAACGGGCAGACCTTCGCCGGCCTCGTGGTGCCCCCTCTGCGTGACCTACCCCCGACCTCCCTGGCGCAGATGCTGCGCTTATCCGACGTCCCGGTCATTTTCCCCGACGGCTTTGCGCCGCAGGCCCCGGGACTCAAGGGACAACAAGCTCAGATAGACAGCCTGCTGGAGATGCAAACCTTGAAAACGGCCGCTTTGGGTCGGTATGGCGCTGCCTTGCAGGCAGCCAACATTCTGCCCGAGCCCGCTCGGGCGCAGGGCCTGCGCTTCGTCAAGCGTGACCTCCCCGACGGAGCCTTTTATTTCTTGGTGCACCCTGGCGGGGCGCCTGTTACAGGTTGGATTCCCTTTCGGGAAGACATCGCCACCGCCGTGCTGATGAATCCGCTCGACGGGCAATATGGACAGGCCCCCCTGCGGCAGCGGGATTTGCCTGAGGTCTACCTGTCCTTGCAGCCTGGCCAGAGCCTGATCTTGCGGGCCTATCGCGAAGCCCGCGCCGTGGGTCGGCAGTGGTCGCAGCCTGGACCAGAAGTCATGGATGTCCCCCTCAAGGGACCTTGGTCCCTGCATTTCCAGTCGGGCGGGCCAGACTTGCCCGGCGATACCACGCTGGCAATCCCGGACTACTGGACCAACTTGCCCGGAGCCACCTACGGCCGCTTTGCGGGCCGGGCGGTCTATGAGACCCGCTTTTCGATAGAGGACCCCACCGCATTTCCCCACTGGATGCTGGCGCTGGAGGACCTGGCCGAGAGTGGCGCGGTTTGGGTGAATGGGCAGTTTGCCGGCCATGTCTGGAG
>RFHL01000412.1 GCA_003696875.1 Bacteroidota bacterium
ATGTGAGCGACCTGGGGATAATATCCCACGCCATCCGGCCCCAGCTCAGGCTGAGACAGGAAGAAGACATCTACCAGCCAGCGGTTTTTCTGCTTGGGCAGGGCCCGGCAGTGGCTCCGCAGATACAGCTGATTAACTTCGACCGGCCGCTTGAGGGAAGAAAAATCTATCTGAGGTACCCATTGGGTTTTCCATGACCAACCGCCTTCCGGTCGGGCGGTAGGACGACGCACCAGGAGCTTGGCATTCCCTGCCTCAATATGGTCCAGCAGGTCTCGGTTATCATGCAGGGAGGAGGCCACGATGGTCGTTTGTTCCAGGGCGTGAATCAACCATCGCGCCTGGGGGGCGTGCTCCAGCATGACAGGCAAATATCCAGGCTGGAGATCAAAGAAAACCGGTAGCACCGGTCGCCCGTCTAACAACAGTCGCTCCTCTGGGGAAATTTCCCGATGGGTCTGGCGCTTGCGGGGATGAAAGCGAAGCAACAAGGCATTTTGTCCCGGAGAATTCTCCAGAAAGGGATCGCCCAGCTCTTGGGCCTGACGATATTCATACTCCATAAGACCGATGTCCCCCCTATACAAAGCCAGGCCAGGCGTGGCACTGTTTCGCCCCAAGACGCTACAATAGCCAACTTCTCCCGTTTCCGGATTTTCTACCCCAAAAAGGTCTGACTCAAACATCCACTGCCAGGGGGAAAGTTCCAGATAACGCCGGGCTGCTGTCTTCAGGCGGCTCAAGGTAGGTCGGTCAATGGGGTCGTGCCGATTCTTGTGTTTCACATGTACAAAGTACTATTTATCCCCGGAAAAGGCAGAGTCCCCAGCTGGTGAGGGCAAATAAAACCACTGTCCCCAAGGGAAAACCACCACAGCCTTAACGACTGGAGAAGGTCAGAGACACCTTTCCGACCAGGTTATCCTGCCAGGCGGCGGCCTGATAGGGGCCATAGGCATAGAAAACCCCGCCTCCCAGCCCTAGATACATGACATTTAGATAGTTGAGGCGCAACAGCTGATCAAGCAAAAGGCCGCTTTCGAAATACCCTTTTTCCATGCTGCGAAAGGCCACTCCCTCATGCTGCTCCGGCTGGGACAGCCGGCCCCAGCCCACTCCCTGAAACAGACTCAGACGCGGCTGGGAAAACATACCCCGCCAAAGGGGCGCGGCCATGGTATGACGGACAAAGCCCTGGGTATAGCGATCACGCAAAAAGGCATATGGGGGCATCGTCTGGAAAAAATCCGGAGCCACCAGCCATACCTCCGGGCTCCGGGCTCCACTGCCATAAAACAGCAGGCTGGCTGGCACCTCGCCCCGGACCCAACCCGCCTCCAGGGTCAGCCGGGTGTCCCCCAGGCGGCTGCGCAATCGCTGCGTTAGTTGCCCTTCGAGGCGCAGATACTCAAAGGCACTTTGTTGCCAGCGAGCCTGCCCCAGTTCCCAGGCCACCCGCACCACCGGAAATCGCGATCCCCGCGACACCCGCCGGCCAAATACCTCCACCAGCTCTTCCCGATAGGCATAGCGTAGCTGCCCCTGCCAGGCCAGCTGGGCAAAGGCCGGCTGCGCCGTCTCTCCTGGCTGCCGTCGCCAGGCGTACACATAGGCCGGGTCGCGACGGGTGTAGGCCAGGCCCGTCTTCAGCGTAGCATAGGTCAGAAAACGCAGCCGCATCCAGCCCTTAAATTCATCGATCGAATCCATGCGGGCGGCGGCATAGCTGCGCAAATCTGTGGTGCCTACCTCCTCCCGAAACTGGCTCTGCCCCGGCTCCACCACATCGCGCCGGGCCAAAAGGCCCAGCTCCCACTCCCCATCCCGATGCAGCCTCAGCCCGGCGCTGCTCCCATACTTCCAGGCCTGGTCCCGGAAGCCATAGGCCCCATAGACCCCGACCGTCAATCGGCCCCACCAGGGTTGGGGATTGGTTAATCCCAGCCCCAGACGGTTGCCTTCGTAGCTGTTAAACCGCCACAGCTGATTGAGATCCAAATCTATATGCTGTAATGGTATCCGCCCCGCGCTTAGCTTGGCTACGGCTTCGGCTTTTCGGTCGAAATCGTTGGCCTGACCCAGGCTGTCAATGACTTCATAGGTCGCCTCTTCTCGTGGGCTGAGGGGACGCACCCGAACCGAATCCCAATAGGCCTCACCATGGGTACTCGCCTCCGGAGCCATCCGCACCAGATCAGGCCCCAGGTCGCGCCGCCGCCAGCCGGGAGCCAGGTTCACCGACTGCACATAGCTACGCCCCTCGGCCTGTACGCCCAGTCCCTTCTGGGGATAATCCGGCATCCGCAGAGAAAAATTGAGTTGCTCCGGAAACCAGACGCTGTCGGCGAGCTGCTGGTAGCGCTGCTCTATGCGCAGGTCGATCAGACCGGCATCAGCAGGTCCCGCCTCGACGCTGAAAAGAACATAATCCCCTTTGTGAATACGCAAGAACCCCTGCAACAAATCCGCCGTAGCTCCCGGTTTGGGGGCAAATCGAACCCCTATCAAGGTGTCACCTGCCTGCACCAGGGTATCCACCAGCTGAAATCGATAGCGGCCAGGGCCGCCGGGAGAGATCGGGTTGAGGTAATTGTGATCCAGGACGGGCAGGAGGTCTTCATACCAGGAAAAAGGTTGAATGTCGGTCGCCAGCGCCGCAAATCCTGGGGCCCTAAAACCCGATACCCGATTGGCCAGGACCGTCTCGGCTACCCGGCCGGGCCGCAGGTAGCGGCGTTCGGTCTCAGACTCCATGACCATCAGGGCCGATCGGGCCACCAGCGGAGGCCGCTCCATGCTATCGGCCAGCAACCAGTCAAAGAGGTAGCGGGTATACGTGCGGCAGTCGTAAGCGGGCAGAGCCGCCGGATCATGACGGTTCCGGTGGGCAATCACCTGCTCCATCAGAGCCCGTGCCGGATCCCGCTCCACCGCAATCAACACCTCCCGCAACTCGGTCTCGGCTGGGGACAAAAAAATTCGCAAGGGGTCACCATCCAGCTCTGTTCCCTTGACCGTCTGGGAGATGTACCCCAGATGACTGACCCGCAGGCGTTCGGGACGCCGGGCCAACTCAAGGCGAAAGAAACCGTCCATATCGGTGACTGTCCCTTGCTTACCCTGGATATCATAGATCACGTTGGCAAAGGCAAGCGGAGCACCCGTCTGAGCATCGCGTACTTGGCCAGTGACCAAAAGCTGGGCCTCCAGAAATAGGGGAAAAAGGCCCAACACCCATAGAATCAGGCCTCGGGGGAAGTCCCGTCCAAGGCTTCGAGTTCGGAAAGACATGCTTGCAGATTTTGATAGGGGCGAACATACCAGCGCCACACGACAAGGTGAGAAAGAATCGCCGCGATCGCGGCATAGCCGAGAGCCCCCGCGATCGCGATGGCCCAATCCCATGGGCCCAACTGAGCCAGGGACTGTCCCTCCTGAAGCAAGCCAACCCAAAGACCATAGAATACGCCCAGCGTGCCCAGCACGGGCACGAGCAGCAGGGTAATGACCGCATAGAGCCGCAGGTGGCGGCGCAAATGATCAACCTGCTGCCGTAAGGCAGCCTGCAGGTCCAGCATCGCGAAAGAGGTAGGGGTCAGGTGCCGTAGCTGCCGGACGTATACCAACACCCCTACACCCGCCAGCAGAAAAACAAAAACCACCAGGGGTCGAAGGTCCGGCCAGGCAAAGGCCGGCAGGACCAGGCCAGCGGCAAGCGCCAAGAGCCAGGCCTCGCGGCGCAGCCGGCGGCGCAGGCGCTCCAGAACCGACTCGCTGCGCTGGCGCAGCATAGCCCGGATAGCAGCGGCGTCTCGCGTCGGAGCCGGGGCCAACATCTGCTCGGCCTGCCAAAGGGCCCGCAGATCTTCGGTAGGAAGAGGTTCGTGCGTCATGAGGACGAATGAGTGGTCGTACGCGCCAAACGGGCACGCAGCTTGTGTCTGATGCGATGGAGCTTTACGCCAACATGGTTTGGGGTCATGCCCGTGATGTCAGCAATTTCTTCGTAGGAGTAGGACTCCAGATGCAGGAGAATGATGGCCCGCTCCAACTGCGGCAAGGCCTGAATGGCAAGATGCAGCCGGCCAGAAGCCTCTGTTTCTTCCGCTTCTCCGGCCGGCAGTCGCTCACTCAGCCCCGGGCTGAGCGGCTGCAGCGGCGGCTGACGCCGGGCCTGTCGTAGGCCACTGATGGCCGTATTGAGGGCCACCCGATACATCCAGGTGCTCAACTTGGCCTCACCCCGAAAGCGCGGATACGCCCGCCAAAGCTGCAACACAATCTCCTGAAAAAGATCCTCCTGATCGGCCTGGCCTGCCGCATACAGCCGGCACACCCGGTGGATGATCCCCTGGTTTTCGGATATATGCTGCACAAACTGCTGCTCCAGATCCATGGAAGCCAACAAAAAGACCCTGAAAAAAGACAAAATCAGCTACAGCATGTTAGTAGCTGGACTTAGGGCAAATATTACAAGACCTACCCAATATTGCGGGTAATTGTGTAATTTCGTTTGCTCAACTTGCACCTTCAATATCTCAAGCTATGTCTTCTGTTACGCTAAAAGGTACCCCCTTCCCTATCAAAGATGATATACCTGCTGTAGGCATGCCAGGCAGCGATTTTACCTTTGTCAAGAAGGACCTCTCCGAAGCCTCCCTCTACGATGACTTTGATGGCAAAGTCAAGGTCCTCATCGCGGTGCCCAGCCTGGATACGGGCGTCTGCCAGATGGAAACCCGCAAGTTCAATGAGGCGCTGTCCCAGCGCGAAGGCGTGGTGGGCATCGTGGTCTCCAAGGACCTGCCCTTTGCCATGAACCGCTTTTGCGAAGCTGAGGGCATCGAAAATGTGATCATCGCCTCGGACTTTCGCTACAGCGACTTTATCAACGAGTACAATACCGAGATTCTACGCGGCCCCTTCAAGGGTCTCTCGGCCCGGGCCGTCTTTGTCCTGGACCAGGAAAATGTGATCCGCTACTCGGAGCTGGTCCCCGAGATCGCTCATGAGCCGGAATATGACGCAGCGCTCAAAGTTGTGGATGAGCTCATCTAATTAAATGGTCCCTGAATGACCAGGCGGGCAGCCCTCGGGGCAGCCCGCTTTTTTTATGCGCCCCCCCAGGCCCCGTCCCGGCGCGCATCCCCGACGCCGAGCAGCCGCCCTTTCCGATCCCGCCCGACGAGATGCACCCCGCCAAAAAACATATTGGGTTCGTGCCAGAGTATCACCTTGGCGTCGTCCCAGCGCAGCAGGTGGGGATGCTCGATGAGGCCCGGCTCCAGGTTGAGCACGCCGTGCTCCCAATGGAGCCGGGGATGCAGGACCGCATCCTCGGGATGCATCCCGTGATCGATCAGATTCACGAGCACCTGCAGCACGGCGGTGCGGATGCGGCTGGACCCACCACTCCCCAAAGCAAAAACCGGCTGGCCTTCGTGTAACACCACGCTGGGCGACATCATCGACTGCACCCGCTGGTTGGGCGTCCAGCGGTAGTAGCCTTCCGGATGCAAGTCAAGCTCGCCCAGCATATTATTGGTGGGGACGCCGGTGCCGGGGATATTCCGGCCAGAAGCTCCACCGAGGGTGGTGGTGAGAGAGGCGGCATTGCCCTCGGCATCGAGGACCGAAATCTGGGTGGTATTGCCCAGCCAGTCCAGGCGGGCTTGCCACTGCTGTACGAAAGTATCCCCCTCGGCCGGCCCGGTCTGCAAGGGACCCTTGCGGTAGGCTTCCATGCCCTGCATAACCTGAGCCAACAGGTGCACGTAGGCCTCGCCTCGGGGATGGTGGCCCTGGAGCGGGCGGCCCGACAGGAGCGAGAGCCCGGCCGCGATCATGCTACCACCCGCGCTGGGCGCGGGATTGGTCAGGAGGGTGTAGTCGCGGTAGGCGCGGCGCAGCGGCGCGCGCAGGTGGACCTGATAGGCCATAAGGTCGGCGAGGGAAACGCTGCCGCCGCGGGCGGCATTGTCGGCGGCAAAACGCTGGCCAATCTCTCCTTCATAAAAGAGCCGGGCCCCTTCGCGGGCGTAGGCGTCGAGGGTATCAGCGAGCAGGGGCCGGTACATCCACTCCCCGGCGCGGATCAGCTGCCCCTTGGGCGCGAAGATGGCCCGGGACTCGGGATCGTCGAGCAGGACCGACTCCAGGATGCTGATGGTGTAGGCCTGATAGGGCGTGATGTGCACGCCCTCGCGACAGAGCCGTAGGGCCGGCTCGATGATACGGGTAAAGGGGAGGCGTCCCAGGCGCTGGTGCGCCTCCCAAATCCCGGCCGGACAGCCGGGGACAGCCGCCGAGCCGCGGCCGATGTACTGGGGCTGCACCGTGGTCCCAAAGTTGATCTGAGAGGCGACAAAATCCATCTCCTCTACGGGATGGCGCTGCCCGGGCGTCTGGACAAAGAAGTCGAAGAGGAGGGCCTCACCGCTGGCGGTGTAGGCGTTGAGAAAGCCTCCGCCGCCGAGGGAGGTGAGGGAGGGTTCACAGACGAAGGAGGCCAGGGC
>RFHL01000413.1 GCA_003696875.1 Bacteroidota bacterium
CCGGCGCCGAGGCCGAGCTCGCGGCCAAGTATTTCAACGATGGAGAGTATGCCTCTGCCCTTGAGCTCTACCTCAAGGTAAACCGGCGCCAGTATGATGAGCTTTTGACCCAGCGCATCGTCAGCTGTTATGAGGCTCTGGGCGATTTTTCCTCTGCCATAGACTACCTGGAGCGGGCAGAGAAACGCCAGGAAGATGTTCTGATCTTCCCGGCCCTGCGGGCTTCTCTGCTGGAAAAGAGCGGCGATGTCAAGGCTGCCGGCAAGCTCTACGACGAGCTCATCCGCAAGCGTCTGCGCAGCGAGGGGGATTTTATTCAGATTGGCGCCTTCCTCTTCCAGGCCGGTAAACTCGCCCTCGCCCTGGAAACCTACGAAACCGGCCGCAAGGAGCTGCGCGATCCCTACCTGTTTTGCAACGAAACGGCTAACATCCACACCCTGCAGGGCGACTACCGACGGGCAACCGAGGAGTACCTCAACCTATACTATCGAGACCCCATCGACCTCAGCTCGGCCAACCTTGCCATTCTGAATATGGTAGGGCCACAGACCCAGGACGCCATAGAGCAAGCCCTGCTTCAGGCAGTGGACAAGCGGCAGAGTGACCTGGGTCTGCGCACCATCCTTTTCGAGTTTTATGTCCTGGCCGAGAACTTCGAAGAGGCTTTTGTCCAGGTCCGGTCCATCGACCGGCTGTTTCGGGAAGACGGGCGCCGCGTGTACGACTTTGCGCTTACCATGCGCAACAACCAGAACTTTGAACTCTCCAACCGGGCCCTCGACTACATTCTGGAGCGCAAGGAAAATTCACCTTATTATTTCCGTGCCCACTTCGAAAAAGCCACCAACGGCGAATTGCAGGCCTTTTCCCGCATTCCGGTAGACATGGACGCCATCAAGCGGGCCGTCGCCGATTACGGGCGCCTACTCGACGAGTTTGGGCGGCGCCCCCAGTACTTCGACGCCATATATCGGCGCGCCTATCTGATGATCTTTTACCTCAATCAGCTGGAGGCAGGGCAGCAAGAGCTGGAAATGATCGTGCGCCAGCCCCAGATGATGGCCCAGGAAGATTGGGCTAAGGCCAAGCTGCTGATCGGCGATGTGCTCCTGATGCAAGAAGACTACAACCGCGCCAAGCTCACCTATACCGAGGTGAGTGAGACCTTTCGCGACCGGCAGTTGGGGGCTTTGGCCAAGTACAAGCTCGGGCAGCTCGCCTACTACAAGGGCGAGTTTAATCTGGCTCAGGCTCTACTC